>JAPDQV010000005.1:64114-130493 GCA_034505495.1 candidate division KSB1 bacterium
GCACCCGTCGCGGCACGATCGTAAAAGCAGACGCAGCCGCCATTGCCCCTAAGAACTTTCTTCTTTCCATTGTCAGATTGCCTTCTTTCCTCATGATTTTGCTCTCCAAATAATGAAAATTGCCGCAAGAATTAACTTCTTTTTCAACAAATATGCAAGCAAACATTCATCTGATTTGCCCGTTAACATTTAGAAGCAGCTTGATATTATGGAACTGTTGACCTATATTTTGCGGTAACAGACCTTTTCGACCGCAAAGGAGTCAGCCATGAAACAAAACCGATGGATTATGACCATATTGCGCGTTGCCGTGGGATGGCATTTCCTCTATGAAGGAATTGCCAAACTGGCCGCAGGCAATTGGTCCGCCGCCTCCTACTTAGCCAACAGTACCGGCCCGCTAGCGCCAATCTACCATTGGATCGCCAACTCGCCGACGCCGCTAAAAATTACCGATGCGGCCAATATGTACGGCCTCACGTTAATCGGCCTGGCTCTTTTTATCGGCCTGGCCGTTCGCCCTGCCGCAGTCGCCGGCGCTTTCTTGCTTACACTTTATTATTTCGCCTATCCGCCTTTCGGACCATCACTCTGGAAGGCCTCGGAAGGACATCTGTTTATTGTCGACAAGCTGTTCATCGAGGCTGCGGTGCTGCTGCTTCTTGCCTTTTCGCGCGAAACCGGTTACGGTCTGGCGGCATTGCGGCCGTTGCTCAAACGTAAATCAAGAGAGGGGGAAACTCTGAACGCATCCCGACGCGAGATGCTCAAGAATCTGGCGACGCTTCCCGCCCTCGGCGTCATGGGTTGGCTGGCCGGCCGCAGCAAGGCTTTGGCAAGTGTCGACGCTTCCACCGGCGCCACCATTCAAATCGGCCAAAAGGCGCTGGCGGAGCTGAAGGGCGAACTGCCGAAGGGCAAACTCGGGCCGCATCAAATCAGCCGCTTGGTACTGGGAGGCAACCTCATCGGCGGCTGGGCGCATTCGCGCGATCTCATTTATGTTTCCGCCTTGTTCAAAGCCTACAATACGGAGAAAAAGATATTCGAGACCCTCATGCTGGCCGAGCAGGCGGGCATCAATGCCATCAACATCGGTTTTGCCTCCAATCCGCTGCTGGCGCAGTATAAGAAAATTACCGGCAGCAAAATCAAGGTGATCTCGCAGGTGCACCCGGACATGGAGAAAAAGGACTATTTCGTCAATATCGATAAAGCGATCGATTACGGCGTCGACATCGTTCAGGTGCAGGGCAACTGGTGCGATTGGCTGGTGCGCGATCAAAAGATCGACGTCATTGCCGCCATGCTCGATCACATTCGCTCGCAGGGCTATGTTGCCGGTTTAGGTGCACATTCTGCCGCAGCCTTGTTTGCCTGTACCGAACAAGGCATCATGCCCGACTATTATATGAAAACCATGCATCACGAAAACTATTGGTCGGCGCATCCGCGCGAATATCGAGTGAACTTTGAGGTCGACGGTCCGAAATCGCTCGATCACAACCGTTTTCATGACAACATGTTCGACCTCTTTCCCGAACAGACGATCGAGTTCATCAAACAGGCGCAAAAGCCGGTCATGGCATTCAAAGTCCTTGCCGCCGGTGCAATTCCGCCTGAAGACGGCTTCCGATGGGCGTTCGAAAACGGCGCCGATTTCATCTGCGTCGGCATGTTCGACTTTCAGATCGTCAACGACGTCAACATCACACTTGAGGTCCTCGCTAATTTGAAACGGTCGCGGCCATGGTTTGCATAATTCATTAAACCTAATGCAGGAGATCCAATTTATGAAACGTATTCCCTTAGTTCTACTGCTTACTGCCTGTCTTTACGGCCAGGCCTCCATTACCATCGATTTAAATCAAAAAAGCGAGCCGATTCAGCCCTACATTTACGGCCAATTCATCGAACACTTGGGCCGCTGCATCTACGGCGGCTTGTGGGCGGAAATGCTCGAAGACCGCAAATTTTATTATCCGATAACCGACGACTATAAGCCTTTTGCCACCTCCCGCGATGACTTTTGGAAGGCGGGCGACTATCAGTATCTCGCCGCTTCTCCGTGGAAGGTCATCGGCCCGGCCGGCAGCGTCAAGATGGATGTGTCCGAACCTTATGTCGGCGAGCATTCCCCTGTCATCTTTCTGCCGGGCAACGGCACCGCGGCCGGCATCGCTCAACCGGAGCTGGCCGTGCGCAAAGGGAAAAGGTACGTCGGCCGCATCGTCCTGGCCGGCTCCCCGACCGCCGCACCGATCACCGTGCGCCTCGTTTCCCATGACGGCATGACCGTTTCCCAAACCATCCCCAGCCTGACGCTCAATTATAAAACATATCCGCTGACCTTCAAGCCGAATTTTTCCTGCGACCATGCCACTTTGGAGATCTTTTCGACCGGAGCCGGATCCTTTAAAATCGGCACCGTTTCGCTCATGCCGGACGACAACATCCACGGCTGGCGCCGCGATGTGATTGCGCTCCTGAAAGAGCTGAATTCGCCGGTCTACCGGTGGCCGGGCGGCAATTTCGTCAGCGGCTACAATTGGCGCGACGGCATCGGTCCGCGCGACAAGCGGCCGCCGCGCAAGAATCCCGCCTGGAAAGGCGTCGAACACAACGACGTCGGCATTCACGAGTACATGCAGCTCATGGAGCTGATCGGCGCCGAACCGTTCGTTTCAGTAAACACCGGCCTGGGCACCGTCGAGGAAGTGGCCGAGGAAGTTGAGTACATTAACGGCGATGTCTCCACACCGATGGGCAAGCTGCGCGCCCAGAACGGCCATCCGCAGCCGTGGCGCTGTCGCTTCTGGGCGGTCGGCAACGAGATGTACGGCGAGTGGCAGCTCGGCCATATGCCGTTGGAGCAATATGTCGAGAAACACAATCGCGTCGCCGAGGCGATGTGGAAAGTCGATCCGACCATCAAGCTGATCGGCGTCGGCGAGGTGGGCCGCTGGAGCGAGACTATGCTGCGCGTCTGCGGCGACTATATGAACCTGATCAGCGAGCACATCTATTGCAAGGATTTGGATGACGTGCCGGCGCACGTGCGGCAGCTGGCCGATCAGATCCGCTATAAGGCCGATGCGCATCGACGCTACCGCCGCGAGATTCCCGGCCTGCTGGAAAAGGACATCCGCATATCGATGGACGAGTGGAACTATTGGTACGGCGATTATATCTACGGAGAATTGGGAGTGCGTTATCATCTCAAAGACGCCCTCGGCGTTGCCGTCGGCCTGCACGAGTACTACCGCAACAGCGACCTCTTTTTCATGGCCAATTACGCGCAGACGGTGAACGTCATCGGATGCATCAAGACAACGCGCACCGACGCCGCCTTTGATGCCACCGGTCTGCCGCTGGTGCTCTATCGTCGCGAATTCGGCACGATTCCGCTCAAGCTCGAAGGCGAGACGGGCAGCCTGGATGCGGCGGCGGCCTTGACAGACGACGGGCGCACCCTGACCGTCTCTTTCGTCAATCCGACCCCGCAGACGACCAAAGTCCGCTTAGACCTGCTCGGCGGAAAGCTCGGCAGCAAGGCTGTGCGTTACGTCATTCGCCATGACGACCCCATGGCTTACAACGAGCCGGGCAAACCGCCGGTGTTGACGATTAAACAGAACAAAGTAAAAGTCGCTCAATCTTTGGAAGTTCCTGCCTACGCAATTGCGCTCTATAGGCTGCCGATAAAGCCTTAAGCCCAATTGTCTATTTTCCGTAAGAGGAGCTTATGAACTTTTTAAAGGGGATTTTGGTGCTGCTTCTCGCAACAATTCTAAGCTGCGGGAAGCAGCGCTCGCCGATGCAGTCTACGGCGGTAACCGAAGAAGAAATGATGGCAAGGCGAACCCATGAATTGGTGAATGCACATCGGTCGGCACTTCGGTTGCCGCCTTTATTGTGGAATGAAACGGTCGCAGAACAGGCGGTTAAGCACAGTCGCGATATGGCTTCCGGCAGAGTACCTCTCGGACATGAAGGATTTGAAGAGCGTTTCCAGGCTATCAGCACGGTTCTCTCAGCGCAGGCGGGCGGCGAGAATGTAGCTTACAATTATGGTTTCAACGATCCGTCCCAAGCGGCTGTAAATGGTTGGCTTAATAGCCCCGGCCATCGTGCCAACATCGAAGGAGAGTATACATTGACCGGATTAGGATGCGCCAGAGATGTAAAGGGCGGATGGTATTTTACGCAAATTTTTATTCTGACATTTAAATCGGTGGCCCTCGAACACTGATCTCCCTTTCGCCTTAACAACCAATTTAGCAAAACTTTCCATTGGGATTCCCTCTAAGATTTATTAATTTATTTGTTTTATCAGCTTAAGAGCGAATCATCAACTGTTTTTAAAATAAATAGAATGCTAAAAAATAAGCCTCATAAAGCGGTCTTTTCACCTCGCACTATTTTCTCATTAAACCCCCAGGGCGTCCTCCTCGGCAGCGTCTTTTTCCTCTTTTACTTTGGTCTCTCGGCCTGGCTGCCGTTCTTTAATCTTTATCTAAAGAGCCGCGGCTTTTCCGGCGCCCAAGTCGGGGTGGTCGCCGGTTCTTATCAGGCGGTGCTGTTTTTTGTGGTACCTATCTGGGGCATGCTGGCCGATCGCTTCGGCAACAAGCGGCTGCTGATGATCGTCCTGTTTACAGCGGGACTGCTGATCTGGAATCTTCGCCTGATTGCCGATTACCATCTGATGATCGGTTACATCATTCTTTTGGCCGCCATGCACCATCCCCTCGGCACCCTGTCCGACAGCCTGGCCATCGGTTATGTCAAACACAACCCCCGCGCGGCGTTCGGCCAGTTTCGTCTCTGGGCTTCGCTCGGTTGGGCGCTCGGCAACCTGGTCATGGGAAGACTGCTGCTAAGCCGCAGCTATACTCTCATGTTCACGGTCGCAGCGGCTTTCTATCTTGCCGCCTGGCTTTTGACCGACTTTTTCCACGAACAGCGGTCGCCTCAGATACCCCGCTCTTATAAAGAGGCGCCGCGACTTTTTATGCAAAAGCAACGCATCGCTTTCCTCCTTTTACTGACGCTCTACGGCATTGCCATCTCGCCGCTGTATGTTTTCATCAACCTGTATTACCGCGACATCGGCGCGAACAATCAGATCATCGGCGCTGCCTTTGCAGTGCAGGCGCTCAGCGAGGTGCCGTTTTTTCTTTACGGCCGCGCCCTGGCCGCCCGCTTCGGCAGCGGCGGGCTGCTCGTCTTTTCTATGGCGACGGCTGTCGGCCGCTTGGTGCTGTACGGTCTGATCCGACACCCTCTTCCGGCCCTGGCCGTCGGGCTGACCAGCGGCATAACCTATTCTCTGTTTTGGATCGCCATCGTGGATCTGATGCACGACTTGACGCCGGAAAAATACCGCTCCACCGCGCAGTCGCTGTTGTGGGCTTTTCATGTCGGCTGCGGCGTGACGCTCGGCAACCTCAGCATCGGTCTGCTCTCCGACTATTTTCACATGCAAAAAATCATGCTGATGGCTGCAGCTTTGAGCGCCGTCGTAACGGTCGGCATGTGGACTTATCTCCGGCGCTTCAACCTGCTCAAGCGTTTCCGTGGACCGGCAATCGAGGTCGCAGAGCTGCCGCATGTGGTCGTACAGGATTAGTTGCTGTTATTTTTGGGAGGTTCGATGAACGGGAAAAAGATTGCCCTTAAGTTGGTGATTGTTTCCCTGCTGGCGGTCGGCGCCTGCAGCAGGCAACCGTCGCAATCGACGCCGCAATCGGAACCTTCGCTTTCGCCCCTGCACACGGTCGGTCGATGGATCCTGAACGCCGAGGGCGATACCGTGATCCTGCGCGGCGTCAACATTCCCAGCCTGGAGTGGAACGCCGCCGGGGATCAGATAATCACCTCGCTGACTCATGCCGTCGACAAATGGAAAATCAACATCGCCCGCATTCCGTTGTCGCAGGACCGCTGGTACGGCTTTGGACCGGAACAGAGCGACGGCGGGATCGGCTATCGCGCATTGGTCGATAAGCTCGTAACGCTCGGCAACCGCAAGGGATGTTACATTTGGCTCGATCTGCATTGGAACAATGCCGGCGAATGGGGAAAGAACATCGGCCAGCACAAAATGCCCGACGACCTTTCGGCGACGTTTTGGCGCGACCTGGCGCGGCTATACACCGATCATCCGGCGGTTTTGTTCGGTCTTTACAACGAGCCTCACGACGTCGACTGGGGCACCTGGCGCAACGGCGGCATAGTAACGGAGCAGCTGCAGGACGGCGCGCTGGTCTACCACACCCCCGGCCATCAGGCCCTGGTCGAGACCATTCGTTCCGTCGGGGCAGACAACCTCATCATCGCCGCCGGTTTGGATTGGGGTTTTGACCTGCGCGGCATCCTCTCCGGTTACGCCTTGACGGGAGAAAACATTGTCTACGATACTCACCCCTATCCTTGGAAGCCCAAACCGTGGGACGTGTTTTTCGGCAACGTCGGGCGGATCTATCCGATCATCGTCGGCGAATGGGGCGGAACCGTCGCCGACGGCCATCAAAACTATGGGCTCGAGATGGCCGCCTACCTGCGCTGCAACGCCTTCTGCTGGACGGCCTGGTCCTTTCATCCCACCGCCGGGCCGCAGCTCATTAAAAACTGGAATTATGATCCGACATGGTTCGGCGAGCTTGTCATGCGCGAACTGGCGACGCCCGTCGAACTGCCCTAAAGGCGCGCCGATCCCTTCTCAATCTTAATGGAATCGTTCGACAATCTGTATGCAGACCGGACTGGGTACGGAAACCGTCTGCAGAGGCGTCAATTTGCCGGTTTGGCGGTCGATCTGCATGACAATAATGCTGTCGCTGTTTTGATTTGCTACTAAAATGTAGGATCCGCTTGGGTCGATTACAAAATTGCGGGGCGTGCGTCCTGTCGGCGTATGGCCGAGCAGCGTCAGTTTTCCGCTCGCCGCATCGACGGCAAAGGCAGCCAGACTGTCGTGCCCGCGGTTGCTGCCGTAAAGAAAGCGGCCGTCCGGGGTGATATGGATGTCGGCGCAGGTGTTCGCACCGGAAAAGTCGGGCGGCAGTGTACTCACGCTTTCGATGCGCGTCAAGGAACCGTCTTCGGCATGATAGTCATAGACGGTGATGCTCGAGTTCAATTCATTTATGACATAGATGCGTTGTCCGCTCGGATCAAAGGTCAAGTGCCGGGGGCCGGCGCCGGGAGCGGCTGCGGCAAAGCGGGACGGCTCGGCGACAAGTCCGTTTCCAGAGAAATCGGTCTGATAAACCATAACCTTGTCGATACCGAGATCGCAAGCCAACAGAAACCGGCCGTCGGGCGATAAGGTAACCGAATGGGCGTGCGGACCCTCTTGGCGTGACTTATTGGGACCCGAACCGCGGTGTTGAATAACCGTCGAAGCCGGTGATAATGAGCCGTCTTCTTGTACAGGAAAAGCGGCGATCGTGCCGCTGCTGTAGTTGGCGACGAACACAAAGCGGCCGAGGGCATCGACCGTTACATGGCAGGGGTGCGCGCCGCCCGAAGGTTGAGCATTGATAAAGCTCAAACTGCCGCTTTCCGGGTCGATGCGATAGGCGGCCACGGCACCCTGATCGGTTCCCTGGTAATTGTCTACTTCGCGCACGACGAACAAACGCCGGCGCGGAATGTCGATCGTCAAAAAAGATGGATTGTTACGATCCTGAATCGTTCGTGCCAATCGTAGACCGCCGGTTTGCGGATTCAAGCGATAAACATAGATGCCTTCGCTTGCGCCGGCCGTGTAGGTGCCGACAAAGACGAAATACTCAACGGACTCGGATCCTTGCGCCGAAGGGGCGGAGGAACGGCCGCCGCAGGCGGCGAAAATTGCCGCAAACAGTATCGAAAGAGATTTTTTCATAATGCTCCTTTGCGGAAGTTGTTGCGCATTGGCCTGCAAAAACAGAGTGCCGATCAAACCAAGGCATCGCTCTTTTTGCCGCGCCCTAATTTGAAGCGTTCGACGTCTATTTGATATTTTTGAATTTTATAGCCGATGATGCGTTCAGTCGTATCCAGAAGCCGCGCCGCCTTGGCGCGATTGCCGTGCGTCGCCTTGAGAGCATCCTGGATCAGTTCTTTCTCGTAGTTGGCTACCGCTGCCTCCAAGGAGATTCGCGGCAGCGTGCCGCTGCTCTCGGCGGTCTGCAGCGTGGGAGGTAAATGATAACTGTGAATCACCTGATCATCGCACACCAACACCGCCCGTTCGATGCAGTTCTCAAGCTCGCGCACGTTTCCCGGCCAATGGTATTGGCGCAGCATGTCGATGGCCGGCGTCGAAATGCGCTTGATGGACTTTCCGTGCTTGCGGGCGTATTTCAGCAAAAAGTGGTCGGCCAGCAGCAAAATGTCGGATTGTCGCTCGCGCAGCGGCGGCAGCAGGATGGAAAAAACGTTCAGCCGGTAATAGAGATCCTCGCGGAACTTGCCCTGTTTCATACGCTCTTCGAGGTTGGCATTGGTGGCGGCAATGATGCGCACATCGACTTTGATGGTCTCGGTGCCGCCGACGCGTTCGAACTCCTGCTCCTGAAGCACCCGCAACAGTTTAACCTGGGTCATCGGACTGAGATCGCCGATCTCATCGAGGAAAATGGTGCCGCCGTCCGCCAGCTCAAAGCGTCCCTTTTTCTGCATCTTGGCGTCCGTAAAGGCGCCTTTTTCATAGCCGAAGAATTCCGTTTCGATCAGCGTTTCCGGAATGGCGGCGCAGTTGACGCGCACGAAGGGTTTGTCGGCGCGGTGAGAATTGTAATGAATGGCTTGGGCAATCAGCTCCTTGCCGGTTCCCGATTCCCCACGGATCAGCACCGTCGTGTCGGCGCGCGCCACCTGCATGATGCGTTCGAACACTTCGCGCATTTCGTGGCTGTTGCCGATGATGTTTTGAAAGCTGAACTCATCGCGCAGGCGTGTCTGAAGTCTGGCGCTCTCTTCCAGCAGCTGCCGCTGATCCCGTTTGCGAATCTTGTCCAATCGGATAGCCTGCACCAAAGCGGAGGCAACCAGAGCAAGAAACTTTTTTGCGCTCTCATAATCGCGTTTGGCCTGATAAGGCAGATTAACGATCAGGACGCCCAGCGTGTCATAGTCGAGAATGATGGGAACGCCGATAAAGCTCTGTTCACGATCTTTTTGCGGATCCCAGGAAGCCATGCGGTTGAGAAAAAGCGGCTCCTTGCTGACCTGCGGCACAACGATCGCTTTGCCGGTTTCAGCGATTCGCCCTGTTAATCCCTCACCCAAGCGATATTTGGTCTTGGCCGCTTCCAACTGATAGCCGATCGAAGCGGCCATCGAAAGGGTCTCTCCGTCCTCTTCAGCGAGAAAAACCGCTCCCGAACGGATATGATAAGAGTTCTTTAGGATTTTGAGCACGGCCATCAAAGATTCTTTTAGATCAAAGGTCCGACTGATGGCCGTATTGATTTCCAAAAGAATGGAAAGTTTGTTCAAAAGCCGTTCATCTTCCATGTTTTGCATCATTACATCCCCATTTTAGTCACATTTTTGTTTATCGTTATATTAAAGTTACCTTTTTGCAGGATCATATTCAAGCAAAATTTTTTTCTTTTAAAAGACCGATGATATCAGGGCTCTCCCAGAAGTGAAAAGAAAATCTTTTCCTTCAATTTTGTTACTTAATATTTTCCTAATTCATTTTTGATTATTTTTACCTTTTCCCCATCCAGACGCCTTAGCTTTTTAAATTCATTTATATCATTTATTTATAATCTTCTCATATTTTCGGCATTATGATTGCTAATGAGCAGGCATACCTTAAAAACAACGTGTTAAAAAAATGGAGAAACGGTATGAAACTCATCATTGCCTACATTCAGCCTGAAAAGCTGAATGCCGTAAAGCAGGCGCTTTATGAGCGCGAGATCTACAAAATTTCCGTCACCAATGCCCTGGGCTGCGGACAGCAAAGGGGCTATCATGAGACGTATCGCGGCGTGGAAATAGAAGTCAATTTGCTGAAAAAAGTCCGCATCGAGATTGCCGTGAACGATGCATTCGTGCAGCCGACCATTGAGGGTATTATTGCCGGTGCAAGGACCGGAAACATCGGCGACGGAAAAATTTTCATTCTCGACCTTGTGGAATGCATTCGCATTCGCACAGGCGAAACCGGCAGCGAAGCAATTGGTTGACGAATCATAAAATTAATGAGGAAAAAAATGATGAAAACCATTAGATTGAACTTGGCCTTTTTTGTCACGCTCTTTTTTTTATTCATCGTCAAAGATGCTTGGGCGACCGACGCCGTTGCCGACGCGGCGGAAAAGCTGCAGTCGAACATGAACATCGTGTGGACGGCGGTAGCCGCTTTTCTTGTCTTTTTCATGCAGGCGGGATTCGCCATGGTGGAAGGCGGCTTTACCCGCGCCAAGAACACGGTCAACATCATGATGAAAAATCTTATGGATTTTTCTTTCGGTTCTTTGGCATTCTTTTTCATCGGCTTCGGCCTGATGTTCGGCAAAAGCAACGGCCTGTTTGGAACCGAACACTTTATGCTGTCGGGCTACGACGCCATGAGCTCTGATTGGATTTGGACCTTTTTGATCTTTCAGACGGTTTTTGCCGCTACGTCGGCGACGATTGTTTCCGGCGCCATGGCCGAGCGCACCAAGTTCTCCGCCTATCTTGTATACAGCATCGTCATCAGCGCGCTTATCTATCCGATTTTCGGATCCTGGGCTTGGGGAGGGCTTCTCGACGGCGGCGGTTGGCTGGAAAAGTTGGGCTTTGTCGATTTCGCCGGCTCGACGGTCGTTCACTCAATCGGCGGTTGGCTGGCGCTGGCAGGCGCCGTCACCTTGGGCCCGCGAATCGGCAAATATGGACCGGACGGCAGTCCGCGCGCTATTCCCGGTCATAACATTGCCCTCGCCGCATTGGGCGTCTTTATCCTTTGGTTCGGCTGGTTCGGATTTAATCCGGGCTCCACGACTTTTGCCGACGGCAGCATCGGACGAATTGCGGTGACCACCAATTTAGCTGCGGCGGCAGGCGCCGTCACGGCTTTGATTACCTCTTGGACCATTTTGAAAAAGCCGGACGCATCAATGACTCTCAACGGCGTATTGGCGGGTCTTGTTGCCATTACGGCAGGCTGCGCCTCCGTAACTCCCGTCGCCTCCGTGCTGATCGGAGCCGTGGCTGGAATAGTTGTCGTATTGAGCGTTCTCTTTCTCGACCGCACTCTAAAAGTCGACGACCCGGTCGGCGCCGTCAGCGTTCACGCCGTATGCGGCGCATTCGGCACGCTCAGCGTTGGGCTGTTCCACACCGAAAACGGTCTTTTCTACGGCGGCGGCTTCAGATTACTCGGCGTGCAGGCTCTGGGTGTTCTGACCGCCTTTATATGGGCTTTCGGATTAGGGCTCGCGCTTTTTGGTCTGTTGAAAAAGACCATCGGTCTGCGCACCTCGGCCGAGGAAGAGCTGCAGGGCTTGGACATCGGCGAACACGGCATGGAAGCTTATAGCGGTTTCCAGATTTTCATTACACAATAATACTAACCCGTTTTACCGTTCATTTACGCAAGGAGGTCGAGCATGAAAAAATCGTTGTTTCTCATTTTCCTGTCGGCGATCCTGGTGCAAACCCATGCGGCAGAGATCGGCTTTGCCGGCGATGTATCGCTGGTCTCTACTTATGTCTTCCGCGGCTTGAAGCAGTTTGAGGGAGCCGCCCTGCAGAGCACCGCCGAGTTCTCGTACGGGCCCATCACCGGCGGACTCTGGATGTCGAGCTTTAACGGCCCCCTGGTTGTGGAAAATGATCCCTATGTAACTCTGACGCTGCCGACAGGTGACTTTGAGACACAGCTCGGCGTAATTCTATACAGCTATGATTTTTTCGCCAGGCGGGAGTACACGGTGTATGAGCTGTCGGCCGGACTCGGCTATGGGCCCTTCAGCTTTGGCGCCTACTATTTGCCGGCACAGAGTTACAAAAAAGACTCGCAAACTATCGATCTTGTTTCCGATCCGTTGTACTGGCTAGAAATTGGAGCCGAAACGACGTTCAAGGGTGCGGAACTATCGGCTCAGCTCGGCGCCGGCACCTATTCCGCCTACTTTACGACCGGCAATAACGAGAAATCGACGATCTGCCTGTTGCTTGGGATCGGGAAAAAGCTCAATGAACACATTGCCGTTCGGTGGAACTGGAACCTGGCGCTGGACGAATACACTGAAAACTGCTTTTTTCTTTCCGCCGGTTACACCTTTTAACTCTTCAAAGCCCCTGCCAATTGCTGCAGGGGCTTTTTATTTCACTCCTATTTCCTATCTTTTTGTATTTTTAATTTTTATTTCCATCATTTTTGTATTTTTTTCGCAATATAACAGCGGCACAAGGTATTTTTTGCTTATTTCATTACCTTCTATTTTTATTGCAATTATGTTTTCTGTTTCCAATATGTCAATGTTTGCCTAAAAAAGGCATGATGTTTGATATAAAAAGGGAAGATTTCCAACCAATCCTGATTGCAAAAAAAACGATTTGCCAGTTATTGTAAAAGGAGAGCAGTAATGAAAATGGTCACCGCTATTATACGTGAAGACCGCTTGGAAGCGGTTCGCGAGGCTTTGGCAAAAATCGGAATTTTCTCTTTAACGGTCAATCCGGTGCTGGGTCACGGCAATGCTCCGGGCCTCAGCAGCAGCCTTAAGGCGAAAACGCTGCCTTCTCTGCTGCCGAAGCTGAGAATCGACACCGCCGTCGACGATGAATTCGTCGAGCCGACCATCGAAGCCATCATGACCGTCGCGCAGAGCGGCTATGTCGGCGACGGAAAAATTTTCGTTACTCCGTTGGAAGAAAGCGTACGCATCCGCACCGGCGAGCGCGGCCGCGTTGCCCTCAATTAACATCGGAAATAAATAAACATATAGCAAACTAAAACGAAAGGGTTCCGTAATGTCAATCAAAGCCGATTGTTTGACCCCCAGGAAAAAGGTCTTGGTCGATTTGGCCGACCAGTCGCCGATTTTGCCGGAAACAGCTCAATGCATTTCCGAGTATTTCGGCGCCAATACGTTTAACGAACAGACCATGCGCGAAAAGCTTCCCAAGGACACTTATAAGAAGCTGTTGGCGACCATCAAAAAAGGTGAAAAGCTCGATATGAGCATCGCCAACACCGTAGCGCATGCCATGAAAGAGTGGGCCTTGAGCAAGGGCGTCACCCATTATACGCATTGGTTTCAGCCGCAGACCGGTCTGACGGCGGAAAAACACGACTCGTTTTTGGAATTCGATGAAGGCGTACCGGTAGAGCGGTTTCGCGGCAATCAGCTGGTGCAGGGCGAACCGGACGCGTCTTCGTTTCCCAGCGGAGGCAGTCGCTCCACGTTTGAAGCGCGCGGATATACCATGTGGGACCCCTCCAGTCCGGCTTTTATCGTCGACGGTCCGCGCGGCGGCATTTTGTGCATTCCCTCGGTCTTTATCAGCTATACGGGCGAAGCGCTCGACAAGAAAACGCCGCTCCTTCGCTCCATGGAGGCCATCAATCGCTCGGCGCTGCGCATTCTCCGGCTTTTCGGCAATACAACGGCAACGCGCGTCGTAACAACCATCGGCACCGAACAGGAATACTTTTTGATCGATCGGGCTTTCTTCAACCTTAGACCTGATTTGGTGCATACCGGCCGCACGCTGATCGGCGCTTTGCCGCCCAAAGGACAGCAGCTGGAAGACCATTATTTCGGCGCGATTAAAGAGCGCGTTCTGGCGTTCATGCAGGAAGTCGAAAAAGAGCTCTATAAACTGGGCGTTCCCGCCAAGACGCGCCACAATGAGGTTGCACCGCATCAGTACGAAATAGCGCCGATTTACGGAGAGGCCAATGTGGCGGCGGACCGAAATCAGCTGACCATGGAGGTGATGAAAAAAATCGCCAATCGGTTCGGCCTCACCGTGCTTTTGCACGAAAAGCCTTTTGCCGGCATCAACGGCAGCGGCAAGCACAACAACTGGTCTATGGAATCGAACGACGGCGTCAATTTGCTCGATCCCGGCACGACGCCGGAAGAAAATCTCCAGTTCCTTGTCTTCCTGGTAGCCGTCCTGCGCGCCGTATACAAATACAGCGACCTGTTGCGCATGTCGGTGGCTTCGGCCGGAAACGATCATCGTTTGGGCGCCAACGAAGCGCCGCCTGCGATCATGTCGGTCTTTTTGGGCGAGCGGCTTTCGACAATTCTCGATCAGATCAAGGAAGGTGTGCCGGTAACGGCCACGGAAAACTATATCATCGACCTCGGCATCAGCAAACTGCCGTCGATTTTCCGCGATCACACCGATCGAAACCGTACTTCGCCGTTTGCCTTTACCGGCTCCAAGTTCGAGTTCCGCGCCGTCGGCTCTTCGGCGTCCATTTCATTTCCCAACACCATTCTCAGCGCTGCAGTAGCTGACTCGCTCGATTATATCGGCGACGCCATCGAAAGAGAGCTGAAAGCCGGCAAAGAGTTTAACAATGCGGTTCTAAAAGTTTTGCGCGACCAGATCATCGAGACCGAACCGATTCGTTTCGAGGGCAATAATTACAGCCCAGACTGGGAACGCGAAGCCGAACGACGCGGCCTGCCGAACGTCAAGAAATCAGCCTATGCATTCGATGCATTGGTGGCTGAAAAGAACGTCCAAATGCTCATCAAACAGGGCGTCTTTACTGAACGCGAAATTTACGCGCGCTATCGCATCAAGCTCGAGCAGTATATCACGACCATCGAAATCGAAGCCGAGACGTTCTGCGACCTGATCGAAACGCGCGTGTTGCCGGCCGCCATTTCTTATCAAACAATGCTGGCGGATGCCATTAAAAGCATCGGCAGCGCAGCGCCGCAGATTGCCGAATCGGCTGTCAGTGTGCAACGCGATCTCCTGGCGCGGGTTTCCGAGCAGATTGCCGCCTTGTACAAGGGTCTGGCTGAAATTCGGGAAGCTCTGGAAAAGGCAGATGAAATCGACGACTTGCCGAAAAAGGCCAAATATATCGCGGATACGGTGGCGGAACTGCTCATCAAGGTGCGCAAGCCCTCGGATGAGCTGGAGAAACTGATCCCCGATGATCTCTGGCCGCTGCCGAAATATTCGGAGATGTTGTCGATTCTCTAATCTTTACAACCTAAAGCCCGCCCGAAAGGCGGGCTTTAGACTATATTAAAACAACGCCCGTCCGCTCAATAAAAAGGCCCGTCGGTTCGCCCCATCCTTATCAAAAACATTAAATCACTATTTCGGTAAAAAATAGAGCAATCCAGGCTGATGCATCGCCGAGGCCGCCCACTCACCTGATTTGAAGCCTGAGGTGCGAAAACGTCAAACCGTGCCTTGATCGCCCACGGCACCCTTTAACTTTTGCTCACAAACTCTATCTGATAATCAAAGCAAACTTGCCCTGACAATCCCGCCCGACTGATTTTTTATGCTGGTGCCAAGATGCCCGCATTGGAAAAGTCAGCTTGCATCCGCCGTAAAAACTGTGTATATTTTTTCGTCGCTAGGGGTGCAGAAATGCGCTGAGAGGGCAGGAAGCCCAACCCTTGGAACCTGAACCGGATAATGCCGGCGGAGGAAAGCGGCGGAATGATGTTTCAGCATTCTACCACTTGCTTCTCTTTTTATTCCCCTCTTGGCTGCTTCAGCGCCTCTTATCTTCCTATTTGATAACAGCGACAAAGCGGTATCATTCGCAAGAAAATGCGAGTGTACCATGCGCATTTAGAGTTATGAAGGAGAAGAACTATGACGCAATTAGAGGCGGCGCGGTTAGGTATCTTTACGGATGCCATGCGGGCAGTCGTTGAGGAGGAACAGATTAGTCAAGACGATCTGTTGCGCGGCATTGCCGAAGGGCTTATTGTCGTGCCGAGTAATCCGCGCCATACGAGTCTGAGAGCTAAAGGGATCGGCAAAGGGCTGCGCACCAAAATCAACGTCAACATCGGCACTTCCTATGAATGCCACAATCCGGTGTTGGAAAAGAAAAAACTGGCGATCGCGTTGGCGCACGGCGCCGATGCCATTATGGACCTCAGCTTGGGCGACAATACACAAAGCTTCCGGACCTGGCTGGTTCAGGAGTGCCCGGTGCCGATAGGGACCGTGCCGATCTACGATGCGGTCGCATTCTCCGGCAAAGAGGTTAAGGACATCAGCATAGACGAGTGGTTTGCGGTAGTCGAGCAGCATGCGCGGGACGGAGTCGACTTTATGACCATTCATGCGGGATTGACGCAGGCGGGATTGGAGAGGCTCCGTCATCGCCCGCGACTGACGCACATTGTCAGCCGCGGCGGCAGTATTTTGGCCGAATGGATGACGGTCAACGACGCAGAAAACCCGTTTTATGAGCATTTCGATCGACTGTTGGAGATTGCGCGCGCGCACGATATCACGCTCAGCCTGGGCGACGGTCTGCGTCCTGGTTCTCTCGAAGACGCAACGGATGCAGCGCAGATTCAGGAACTCATCATTTTGGGGGAACTAACCTTAAAGGCCCGCGAATTTGGGGTGCAGGTGATGATCGAGGGTCCCGGCCATGTGCCGTTGTCTGAGATCGTCGCCAATATCCAGCTGCAGAAAAAGCTTTGTCACGGTGCGCCGTTTTATGTGCTCGGGCCGCTGGTGACCGACATTGCGCCGGGCTATGATCACATCACGGCCGCCATCGGCGGAGCGATTGCAGCGGCGGCAGGTGCCGACTTTATTTGTTACGTCACGCCCGCCGAACACCTGCGATTGCCGAATTTGGACGACGTCAAAGAAGGCTTGATTGCCGCGCGCATTGCCGGGCACGCGGCCGACATTGCCAAAGGCGTGCCGGGTGCGGCAGAATGGGATCGCCGCATGAGTCGAGCGCGCGCCGCCCTCGACTGGCCGGCGATGATCGAGACCGCCATCGATCCGCAAAAAGCCAAAGAATACCGCAACTCCATTGACCTTCCGGATGAGCAGGTCTGCTCCATGTGCGGCGCCTATTGTGCGGCAAAACGTTCGCGCGAACTGTTTGTAAAATCCGAATGAGAACATAACAGCACCTCCCAGAGATTCCGCTTGCCCTTTTGCTCGGCATGTCTTAATTTTTTCAAAAGCGCAAAAAAGGAGCTATGAATTCGCGAATCGATCTTTTGGGCGTCCTGCAAAAGGACTACAGCACTGCCGAGCCGACAAGCCGCCCTCTGTTTCCAGGGGTGCGCTTTTACTACCTTATGGTCGAACAAGTGATTGCGGCTTCGCACAAAGCCAAGCGCGGCATATTTACGCATGAAGACTATTATCGGCACGGCCTTGCCGTATTACGCGCCGTCGAGCGCGTCGGCGGCCGCATCGAAATCAGCGGCGTCAGCCAAGTTCCGCAGTTTCCAGGCCCCTATGTTTACGTCGCCAACCACATGAGTGTTTTGGAGACCATCATCCTTTCCTCCATGCTCTATCCGATCGGTGAACATACCTTTATTGTCAAACAAAGCCTGATCGATTATCCTGTCTTCAAACACATTATGCGGGCCATGGATCCCATTGTCGTCGGCCGTGTCAATCCGCGCGAAGACCTTGAAGTGGTGCTGCGCGAAGGCGTAAAAAAGCTGCAGGACGGCATCAGCGTGGTGGTTTTCCCGCAGCATACGCGCACGACGGAATTTATACCGGAGAAATTCAACACCTTGGGGATCAAGTTGGCCAAGCGCGGCGGCGCAACCGTGGTTCCCATCGCCCTTAAAACCGATTTTTGGGGGCAGGGTAAACTGATAAAAGATTTCGGCAGAATTTATCCGCAAAAAACCGTACGCTTTCGATTCGGTTCGCCGATCTCAATCACCGGAGACGGTCGGCAGGAGCATGCGGCGATTGTTCGGTTTATCGGCGACGCCTTGGCCGAATGGGAAGCGCTCGATCAATCGGCCAATAAAGCGCGCAACCGGCTTTCATCCTGATAGCCTACTAGAATATCGGCAATCTTACCTTCTTGAACCAGGACGAGAGTCGGCGTGGCCATAACGCCGAACTGTTGCGCCGTGCGGACATCGCGCGAAACATCCTCGAGCAAGATGCGCTTGTCATGTTGTGCCAGGCTTCTGACAATCGGCGTCATCGGTCTGCAGGCGCGGCAGGAAGGGCTATAAAAGTAAAACAGCACCTTGCCGCGGCGCATCAGCGCATCCAGCCTGCCGCCCAATTGCGGAACATCTTTTCCCCGCTTGGACTGCATCTTTCGGACCATAACGATCTGCAAAACCACAAACAAAACGAGGACCGTCAAAATGATTCCAAGAGCTATGAGCATTTTATCCTTCCGTGATTAAATGATTTTCGTCTGCCTCGATAAATTTTCTTTATTGCAACGAAAAACTGTAAATTGCTTTATCGAATTTTTCGGATGCTTTAACGGCGTAAAAGATTCAAAAGTAAATCACTCCTGCCGGGATCTCTCGAACCGACTACTCTATTTTTAGAAATACAGAGGAAATTATGCCCAAGACCTTTCACTACAAACTGAATGTCCGCAGCTATAATCTGGACTCGTTCGGTCACGTCAACAACGCCGTCTATTTGAACTATCTCGAAGAGGCGCGCTGCAACTATTTGGAGCAGATGGGCCTTAGTTTTATGGATTTTCATCGGCTGAAGGCGTTCGCGTTTGTGGTCAGCGTGCACATCGACTACAAATCGCCCGCCAAGTTTAATGATCTGCTCGATATTCAAGGTCAATTCAGCAAAGTGAGGCGCAGCAGCTTTTCCACCCGCTTTGTCATTTATAATGAGACGACGCAGAGGATTTGTGCCGAGGCGGACATGAGCTTTGCTTTTGTGGATGAAAAGGGCAAGGTTATCCCCATGCCGTCCTTGTTTCGCGATAAAATTTTGCAGGCTTGTGAACAAGATTAAGGAACAAAGGCGTAAAGGACGCCGGCGCGTTCAGCTCGTGCGCGCGTTTACCAAAATGGGAGCCGCCTCGCGCAGTCAGGCGCGTCAATACATCCTCGACGGCCGCGTGACGGTCAACGGCAAGGTTGTTCGGCACATTTTAGAATATGTCGACCTCTTTCGCGACGATATTCGCCTGGACGGCCAAAGGCTAAGCCTGGTTCGTGAGCATACCTACCTTCTGTTGAACAAGCCGCGCGGTTACGTGACGACGCGCAAGGATCCCGAAGGGAGGCCAACGATTTATGACCTCTTGCCGCCGCTAAACCGCTGGATCTTTCCGGTCGGCCGCCTGGACATGGACAGCGAGGGCCTTTTACTCCTGACCGATGACGGCGCTCTGGCCGATTTTCTGACGGATCCGGACCATGAGGTGCGCAAGCGCTACAAGGTGCTCATTGATCGTCCGCCGGCAGAAAAGGATCGCCGTCGGCTCGAAGAAGGGGTACGTATCCGCGGTTACTTGACCAAACCCTGCCGCGTCAAACGAATCGGTCCGGGGGAAACGGGCTATTGGATTTCCTTCACCCTGACCGAAGGCAAAAACCGCCAAATTCGTTTGATGCTGGATGCTCTCGGCTACCGTGTCCTACGCCTCATCCGCACCCATATCGGACCGTTGGCGCAGGGCGAGCTGCAGACGGGGGAATGGCGGTACCTACGCAAAAAAGAGATCGAAGCCCTAAAATCCTTGTGGAATTCTGCAGGCAGCAAGGAAGACGACAAGTCCGAGGAGACTACTGTAATGCAATGAATCGGCGGCGCCGTCGATTTGCCGACTTTGCCACAATCAAGTACGAAAGGAGAGCTATGGAACGAAGGGAGTTTTTATTGTCCGCCGCCGCGGCGACGGCCGCAGCGATCTCGCCGGTGCGGGCCGAAGAAACCGACTCGTGCTGTTTTTACGAGTGGATCCGCTACGAGTCTCTCAATAATTCACAGAAGGGGAGGCTGGATCAATTTCTTTCGCAGGCGCTTATTCCGGGGCTCAACCGCCTCGGCATCGAACCGATCGGCGTCTTTCGCCCGCGTTTCGGCGCCGACGGCCGCGATACTTTTGTCCTGATTCCGCATCCGTCCATAGAATCTTTCTTGACCGTCGGTAAGCGTCTTTACCAGGATTCTGAATTTCGGAAAGCCGGCGGCGAGCTGATCGATCCGGAAATGAGTAACCCCCTCTTTCATCGCCAGGAAACTTGGCTGTTACGCGCTTTTTCCCATTTGCCCAGGCCGGAGATTCCGCCGCATCTGCGCGGCAAGCGCGACCGCATTTTTGAGGTCCGCATCTATGAGAGCCATAGTCAGGTTAAAGCGGCGCTCAAGATCGAGATGTTCAATGAGGGCGGCGAAATTGCTTTGTTTAAAGAAACGGGACTCAATCCGGTAATTTTCGGAGAGACGCTGGCGGGCGCCGATATGCCGAACCTTCTCTACATGCTGGGTTTCGAAAGCATGGAGGAACAGGCGGCGGCGTGGCGTCGGTTCATCAACAGCGAAGGGTGGGCCAAAATGAAGGATTTGCCGCGTTACAAAGACACGGTCTCTTCCATAACCGACATCATCCTTTCTCCGACCGGTTATTCGCAGATCTGAAGCAAAGCACCGGCTGCTTTGTCTCTTGATTCCTTTTCTATTCATAGCGCAAGGCCTCCACAGGATCAACGGAGGCCGCTTTGCGCGCGGGAAAGAGTCCGGAAAAGAGTCCAACCAGTGTGAGAATGCAGACCGCCGTCAGAACGACGGCTGACGAAAGCATCGGCCGACCCAGAAACTGCATGGCACCGTCGCCGCTTATCGGAATCATGCGCACAAGTCGGACGACGGCAACGGAAATCAGCAGGCCGAGGCTGCCGCCGATAAAGCTCATTAGTAAAGACTCGAAAACGAACTGAAAAATAATGTGGCGGCGTTTTGCGCCGACAGCCCGCTTGATGCCGATTTCACGGGTTCGCTCCTTGGCGACGACGTACATGATATTGGCGACCCCGACGCCGGCAATCACCAGAGTCATGCCGCCGATGGCCCCGAGAAAGATGTTGAGACCCGTGAACACCTTGGCACCCTGACGCTCGGCCTCGACCATATCCCAAATGTAAAGCGCCCGTTCGTCCTTGGGATCAAAGAGATACTTGCGACCAAGGATCTCTTTGACTCGGTTGATGACGCGCTGGGTCTCCAGAGGACTGCGCGCATGCAGGATCAGTTCGCCGATATAACGATTGCCGTAGAGCGTCTGGAACGTCGTGAACGGAATGATGGCTCGACGATCGTCCGGACCGTTGTTCATGGCCGTCTGCAGCTTTTTCGGCATGGTGCCGATCACCGTGAAGGGGATGCCGTCGATGGTGATCACCTCGCCGACTGGATTTTCCCGACCGCAGATTTCTTTGGCTATCTCGCCCCCCAGAAAAACCACCCGCCGCCGCTCTTTCAGATCCTCTTCATTGATGAATCTGCCGCCCGGCGCCGGAAACATGCGTCGCAGTACCTCGAACTGCGGCCAAACCCCTTCCATATGCGTGTAGGAAGCGGCCTGACCCTTGCGCAGCTGCACGCCGCGATCGAGAGTAGGATGCGCAAGATCGACTTCCGGTATTGCCCGCAGCAAATGCCAGGCGTCCTCTTCCACCAGGTTGATGCTTCGTCCCGTCGGAAGACCGGCATATTTCAATGACGTTTCGCCGCCCCAAATGCGGATAATGCGATCGCCCGCATTCAGCAGGCTTTCGCGCATCCGAAACCCCAGGCCGGTGCCGAAGGCCATCAGCAGGACGACCGCCAGCGTTCCCCAGGTAATCGCCGTTATCGTCAAAAAGGCACGCAGCTTTTGCCGCTTGAGGTCTTGAATAAATTCCCGGATCAATAAAACGATCTGCATAAATCCCTCTGAAAAAAACGCCTTTCAGCAGGCCGCTTTCAAGTAAATTAACCTTTAACAATAAAGCTGAACAATCGGCTTAGTACCTGAGGCATTCGACGACCTGCAATCGCGCTGCCCGTCGGGCCGGAAAATAGCCGGCCATAAAGCCGACCGTTGCCAAAACAGCGACGGAGATCAACACCACCGACCAGGAGAGCTGCGGATGACCAACGTACTCTTTAATCGGCAGCAGAGAAATCAAGCGAATAAAAACTAAAGCCAGGAGAAATCCCGCCAGGGCGCCGATCGCGATGATTATGAACGCCTCAACGAGGAATTCGCTCATGATCAGGCGCTGTTTGGCTCCGACCGACCTCTTGATGCCGATTTCGCGCGTCCGTTCTTGAACCACAACGTACATGATGTTCGCCAGTCCAATACCGCCGACCATCAGGGTCAGGGCGCCGATCAGCCCAAGAAAGATCTGAAAGCCGAGAGAAAAGTAATATATGAATTTGTCCATCTCGGTGGTATCCCAAATACCGAGAGCGTTCTTATCGGTGGGGTCAAAGACATAGCGCCTGCCGAGCACCTGGTAGATTTTATCCCGCACGATCTCGTTTCGGGTGGGATCCTGAATTTGATAGACGAAATTGCTCAGATAACGCCACCCGTAAAGCGATTCAAAGGTGGTCGAGGGGATGAAAACGCGGTCCTGATCGCGATAGGAATAGCTTGAAGGCTGGGTCTTTTTTTTCAAAACGCCGATGACGGTAAACGGGGTCTCACCGATGAATACGGTTTTGCCGACGGCGTCGGCATTCTCGCCGAAGAGCAGGTCGCGAATGGCATTGCCGAGAAAGACCACCCGCCGCTTTTCCGCCATATCCATTTCATTGATCCAACGGCCGCCGTCACATTCGATGATGTTTCGCATCAGGCCGTATTCCGGCATGACGCCGGTCACCGGCGGTTTGGCGATGCGGTCGCCGTTGCGGATCGGCCGTTCGTAATAAATGTATTCCCCACTGATGGCGCTGAACTCGCCGATCTCGCGACGAAGCAGCTCGATGTCGGCCATCGTAAAGCGAATCCTACGGCCGTAATTGTATCCCTGCCACGCTTTGGTGGTCGTTCCCGGCCATACGATGGCGATCCGTTCGCCCATGCCGTGCATATTTTTCTTCATCGATTTTTCGACGCCGGTGCCGAAAGACAAGAGAAGCACCACCGTCATCGTTCCCCACACCAGCCCGAACAGGGTCATAAAGGTGCGCGACTTGTACTGGCGCAGATAGAGAAATATCTGACGAATTGTATCCTGTAAATCGAGCATAAGCTCTTCCCTAGATAATCTCTCGGGTTTCCTTATCCAACACCTCCTGCCCTTCCTGTAGACCTTCAAGAATCTCCACGGTTATGGCATCGCTAAGGCCTGTTTTGATCAAAACTTTTTCTTTCTCCTTTTCGCCTTTGGGAACAAAGACATAGGTGGAATCACCGGCAAAGGTGACGACTCGCTCCGGCAGGGATAGAACGCTGTCGTGCTTGGCGATGATAATGGATGCATTGGCTGAATAACCGGCACGCAGCACGGCGCCGTCGGTCTCGGTTATGACGATCTCGATGGGAAAGACCGTCTGGTTGTCCTGTTTTTGCGCCTTGAGGGAGATCAACTTTACGCGACCCTTGACCTTTTTGCCAGGCAGGGCGCCAATCTGCAGCTCAGCCGGCATTCCCTCGGTAATCTTGCCGACATCGATTTCATCCACTGTACCTTTGAAAAGCAAATCCTTCATGTCGGCCATGCGCAGCAGCGGTGTGCCGGGTTGATAGGACGTCAAAGGTACGACCGGATCGCCGATATTAACAAGCTTTTCCAAGATATAGCCGCTGATCGGCGCTTTGACGACCGTCTCTACGGTCATTCCAGAAGAGCGTACCTTGCCTTTCTCGATCAACTGCAGCTGTTCCTGAGCCGATTTGAGTCGCAACTGAGCTTCGTCATAGCGGCGCTTCAAATCTTCATACTCGCGATCGGAGAGCAGGCCTTTCTCCTTCATAACCTGCTGGCGGGCCAACTCTTTCTGCAGGCTGCCGGTTTCAATTTGCAGGATCTCCACTTCTCTTCTCGCCTGCACCAACTCTAAGGGAGTCGGGTCGGGATTGATTTCGACGACGACCTGTCCTTTTTCGACATAGTCTCCGGCTTCAACATACAATCTGCCGACCACTCCGCTCACTTTGGCTTTGACGGCAATCTCATTGATGGGTTCGATGGCGCCGACGGCCAACGCTTTCTGAACAATCGTCTTGCGTTCGACCTTGACCGTTTTGCGCGGGGTGCCGTTGTTTTCCGTTTTGTTCTTTATGAGGCCGAAAGCGACTCCGATAAGAACAACGGCAGCCGCGCCGATCCAAAAGAACCGTTTACGCTTCTTGCTTTTCATTCTTTTCCTCCGCAGGCATTCAGAGCAGTTTAATCGAACAGAAGACAAAACGATATACGCAGGAAAGGAATCGAGGTTACACAAAAGGCAGGGAAATAAAAAAGCCCTCGTGGAGAGGGCTCGAGATTATCCAAGATATTTTCTTAAAGGATCCAAACGCGATCGATGCCGAAGTCGGCGCAAAGCCTTTTCTTTGATTTGACGAACTCGTTCGCGGGTCAATTCAAAGTACTCGCCGATCTCCTCGAGGGTCAGCGGCCGATCGCCGTCCAATCCAAAGTAGAGCTTGACGATTTCCGCCTCCCGAGGTTTGAGCGTGCTGAGCACTTTTTCGATCTCTTCCCGTAAGGACTCGCGCATCAGCTTACCGTCGGGCGGCTCATAACGATCGCTTTCAAGCACGTCCAACAGGCTGTTGCCTTCGTCTTCCTTGAACGGCTCATCCAAAGAGAGATGCCGCGCCGAAGTTTTGATGACGTCGGCCACGTCATGATCGCTCATTTCCATGCGGTCGGCAATTTCCGCCATGCTCGGCTCGCGGCCGAATTCTTTTTCCAGCTCTTCCAGGGCGCGGCCGACTTTATTGATGGCGCCGACGCGGTTGAGCGGGAGACGCACAACGCGCGACTGCTCTGCCAACGCCTGCAAAATCGACTGGCGAATCCACCAGACGGCGTAGGAAATAAATTTAAAGCCGCGTGTTTCGTCGAAACGTTGCGCCGCTTTAATCAGGCCCAAGTTGCCCTCGCTGATCAAATCCTGAAGCGGCAAACCTTGCCCCTGATACTCTTTGGCCACGCTGATCACAAAGCGAAGGTTGGCCTTGACCAGTTCATCCAACGCCTGCGTGTCGCCCTGATGAATTCGACAGGCCAGCTCGATTTCCTTTTCCGGCGGTAAGGGCGAATAATTGCCGATTTCTTCAAGGTACTTTTCGATGGACTCTTTAGTCCGTACCTCTTTTTGTTTTTTAGATTTTTTATTCATGCGGCTTTTGCGTACCTGATCGTGTGGAAGCTGTGATCTCTTTTCGACTTTATTTTCGATGATCGTGATCTGATAAAAAACCGAGGCATAAAGGACTCAAGGTGATGATTTGTAGGCAATGCCGAATATGCGCATCATATAATTTACAAAAAAATTAATCAAAAATCAATTTTAGATTTACCTAAACCCAATCTTTTTGATGCCTATAATACAAAAAAGTTGCTCTTTTTATTTCAAGAAAGCAATCTTCCGATTGCCTTTACGGCATATTCTAATCCTTGATCGTCGACATCCAAATGGGTTACAAAACGAACCCTGTATTCGGAAATCGGCAAAGCAAGAACGCCGTTTTCCTGCAGCTCTCTGCAGAACTGCGGAGCGGATTTTCTCCCCTTTAGTTCTGCAATGACGATGTTGGTTTGCGTTGCGGCCAAGTCGACTAAAGCTCCGTGTTCATTTAAAAACTCGGCCAAAGCTCTTGCCCGCCGATGATCCTCGGCCAATCTCTCAATGTGATGATCCAGAGCATATAATGCCGCGGCCGCCAGGATGCCCGCCTGCCGCATGCCGCCGCCCTGGGCTTTGCGTCGTCGGTGAGCCCGTTCGATGAATTCCGCCGATCCGACCAGGATCGAACCGACCGGCGCTCCGAGGCCTTTGGAAAAACAGAGGGAAACTGAATCGGCCGTTCTGCACCATTCCGCTAAAGGGATTCCGGTCGCAACTACGGCATTCCACAGCCTCGCGCCGTCCATATGAACGGTCAGGCCGCGTTCATCGGCCAAAGCACGAATGCGACGCAGCTCGGACAGCGGGAAAACGGCGCCGCCGGCACGATTATGCGTATTTTCCACCTCGATCAGAGCCGTGCGGGGATAATGATGATCCGCCGGGCGAATCGCCTCGGCAATTTGCTGCGCCGTTATAACGCCCCGCTCGCCTTTAAGCGGATGCAGTTGTACACCCGAAAGCTGCGCAGCTCCTGCGCCTTCATAATTGAAAATATGGCAGCCGTACTCGCAGATCACCTCATCGCCGGGTTTGGTATGCACAAATAACGCGATTTGGTTGCTCATCGTGCCGCTCGGTACGAACAAAGCGGCCTCTTTGCCGGTCATTTCGGCGACGCGACGTTGCAGCTCGTTGATCATCGGATCTTCGCCGAAAACGTCGTCACCCACCGGCGCGGAGGCCATTGCTTCCCGCATTGCCGCCGTCGGCTTGGTGACCGTATCGCTGCGCAAATCAACTATTTGCCGCATAAGTGGCCTCATTAATGGCGAAAATGCCGTCTGCCGGTAAACACCAAGGCCATGCCGTGTTCGTCGGCAGCTTGAATGACCTCATCGTCGCGCACGGAACCGCCCGGTTCGATGACCGCGGTCGCTCCGGCGCGAGCCGCCGTATCGATGCCGTCTCGGAACGGGAAAAAGGCATCGGAGGCGACCACTGAGCCTTTTAAACTCAAACCTGCGGCCGCCGCTTTTTCGGCTGCAATCCTGGCCGAATCGACGCGCGACATTTGTCCGGCGCCGATGCCCAGGGTTCTATTTTCGTTCACATAGACTATGGCATTGCTTTTCACCCATTTGGCGACGCGCCAGCCGAATTCCATCGCACGGCGCTCGGCTTCAGTGGGTTGGCGTTTGCTGACCACTTTCCACTCACTCGGCGGCGAGGAACCCAGGTCGCGATCCTGCACCAACAGGCCGCCGTCGACGCTGCGGATATCCCACGCCTGCGGGGGCATTTCGACAGGCCATTCGATCAGCCTTAAATTCTTTTTCTTGGTCAATATTTCCAGAGCTTCGGCAGAGAAGGCAGGCGCCACGACGACTTCGGTAAACACCTCGGCAATTTTGGCGGCAACGGCGGCTCCGATCTCGCGGTTTGCAGCGACAATGCCGCCGAATGCGGAGACCGGATCGGTGCTTAATGCCAGGTCGTAGGCCTCGGCAAGGTCGTCGGCCAGGGCGGCCCCGCAGGGGTTGGTGTGTTTGATGATCGCAACGGCAGGCTGCTGAAATTCAAGCACCAGACCAATTGCCGCGCTCAGATCAAGGAGGTTATTGTAGGAAAGCTCTTTGCCGTGAAGTTGCCGCGCCGCGGCAATGCCGTGCACCGGCTTTGCCCGCTCGACATAAAAAGCCGCCCGTTGGTGCGGATTTTCTCCGTAACGAAGATCCATAGATTTAACCAGATCCAACGAGAAAAAGGACGGCATGCGATCCTTTTCCTCTTTTGATAGCCCAGCCAAATAGGATCCGATGGCTTGATCGTAAGCAGCGGTACGGCGAAAAGCCTCGAGGGCGAACTTTTGCCGCAGGCCTAAAGAAACGCCGCCGTTATTGGAAATAAGATCCTGTGACAGCTCACTATATTGAGAAGGATCCACAACCACCGTGACGGCGGTAAAATTCTTTGCCGCGGCCCGGATCATGCACGGACCACCGATATCGATATTCTCCAGCGCCGTTTCGAGCGTGACATCAGGTTGAGCTGTTGTTTTTTCGAACGGATAGAGATTGACCACTACCAAATCTATGAGGCCAATGTGATACTCGGCCAGTTCGGCCAGCTGTTCGGCGGTTCTTTTGGCCAAGATCCCGCCGTGAATGGCCGGATGCAGCGTCTTGACGCGTCCGCCGAGAATTTCGGGGAAACGGGTGATTTCGGATACCGGCACGACCGAAATGCCGGCCTCGTGTAAGGTTTTAAATGTGCCGCCGGTAGAGATGATTTCCACATTGAACTGACGCAACAGCTGAGCCAA
The DNA here is from genome assembly GCA_034505495.1 of candidate division KSB1 bacterium. Lineage (NCBI taxonomy): Bacteria > Pseudomonadati > Candidatus Zhuqueibacterota bacterium. Next base: position 92,172 of record JAPDQV010000005.1, read on the forward strand.
TTCCAACAGACCGGTTTTGTCGTGCACGCTCAAAAGTGCCCGCTTGATCGGTATAGTCGTGTCCACAGTTTTTCCTTTCTTGTTTGCTTTTCTGCGATTCCTGACCGAAACGGTTTGTTTACTCTTTAGGAAGAATCTTGACCCTCCTGCCTTCGATGCGGATTCGATCTTTGGCGAAAAGTTGAATGGCCTCGGAATAAATTTCGTGCTCGACCTTCAGCACGCGGGCAGCCAAAGTCTCAGCATCGTCGTCATCCATGACCGGCACGCATCGCTGCAGTACCGGAGGACCGGTATCGTATTCCGCATCGACCAAATGCACCGTGACTCCCGTCACTTTACAGCCATAGTCGATAACCGCCTGGTGAACAAAATGGCCGTACATGCCTTTGCCGCCGAAAGCCGGAAGGAGAGCGGGATGGATATTCAGGATTCGATGCTGAAAAGCCCGTACGATTCGTTCCGGTACGATTTTCATATAACCGGCCAGAACTACCAGTTCGGCGCCGCACTCCTGCAAAAGCCGTAGTCCCGTTTCTTCATATTCTTCGTCGCTGTCAAACTGTCGACGCGACCAGTGATGGGCAGGGATTCCTTCTGCGCGGGCAATTTCCAGCGCGCCGGCATTGCCGTTATTGCTGATGACGGCGACGACGCGGGCATCGAGCGTGCCCTTGCGAATATGATCGAGGATGGCCTGCAGATTGGAGCCGCGGCCCGAGGCCAAGACCGCCAAACGAAGAGGTTCTGCTCGTTTCATACTGTTGCCGATTCCAATAAAGTGATTGTTCCGCGATTCGCATCCATTTTGGCGCGAACACCGAAAGGCAGCGTCAGCCGCTGCGGAAAATGGCCGTAAGGCAAACCGCAAAAGATCGGAATACCGGTCGAGGACAAATGCTCGTAAGCGACCTCCGCAAGCTCTTCCATCGACACCGCCGGTTCGCCGACAAACGTACCAAAAACGACGCCGCTTACTCCTTTCAAGGCGCCGGAGAGACGCAGCTGCGTCAGAAAACGGTCGATGCGATACAGCGGCTCGCCGACGTCTTCAAGAACCAGGAGGGTGCCGCTTAGGTCGGGCATGAACGGCGTACCTAAAAGCGAAACCAGAATCGAAAGACAGCCGCCGAGCAGTATTCCTTCCGACACACCGCCGATTACGGTTCGAAAAGTCGGCGACTCTAAAACCACCCCGGCAGTGTCTCGGCAAAGCATCGTGCGCCAGAGTTCCAGACTATCTTCTGACGCTTCCGCGAGCTCGACCGCCATAAGGCCGGAAAAAGTGACCAGCTGTGACCGTAGATAAAACGCCGCCTGCAGCGCCGTCCCGTCGCTAAATCCTATGAAAATTTTTGGATTTTGCCGAACCGCCTTATAGTCGACGGCATCCAGAATGCGGCCGGCGCCGAAGCCGCCGCGCGAACAGAGCACCGCTTTCACGGTCGGATCGCGCAGCATTTCGTTCAGATCGGCGACACGATCCGCATCTTCTCCGGCCAGGTATCTTTTTCGATCGAAAAGCCGACGGCCGGTCCGCACCCTGAAGCCCATTTCCTGCAGCCGCACGATTCCGCTTTCGAGGCGCAGGATCCTGTCGTCATTCAAAAAGCCGGACGGCGAAACAATACCGATGAGGTCTCCGACCTGGACTCGGGGCGGCTTTTGAATGCGGTTACAAAAGCGCTTCAGAGACTTCATCGGCAGACGACCGTTACAAATGAGCAATGCGGTCCGGCAAGCCCGTTCGAAATCCTCCAAACCCCAAGCGGCCTACCAGCGGATGAAGCGTTGCAGTTCATACAGCGAAACCGGATTGAGCAGTTCGTAATCACCGTAACCGCTGCGATCGAAAAACTGAAATTGGCGGTTGATCGAGTAATACTGCCAGATTTGATACGGTTTGGAGTTGGACGGATAGTCGTTGCGGATCACCTCGTCGGGCGGCCCAAGGATGATAAACACAAGGCCGCGATCGGTTCGCCAGCCCTCGCGCCCCATGACGGTAAAAGTTTCGTTGGCGTAATTGATGCGCTGATAGTAGGCTTCCATCGCTTCGTTGTATTCGGTGCCTGGCGACGGATCCCGCACAGCCCAAAAGCGCGAAAAGGCTTCAACCTGATTTTCTTTGGCCGAGCGCTTGAGTTTTTTCCACTCTTCCGGTGAAGCAATAATCTGGAGCTGCTGAATGGCTAAATTCAAATCTTTGGCGTTACGTGGTAATCCCGGCCAACGGATAAAGAACTCTTTTTTCGTTTCGGCTTTACGGTTCCCATCCGAAACTTTGATCGCCAGGCGGTATCCGTCGTGCTGCAGACTGTCGATCGGCAGAGGGAGGGCTATGGCGGTCCTCAGACCCTGCAACGGCAGAATAAAATCGCGCTTGACCGCGACGCCGCTTTTCTCGCCGGTGATTTCATAATGTATCTCCACAGGCCGCTCGGCTTTTTGCGCATAAACCTCGAAATAGGCAAACGAGGGTGAGGCCAGACCTTTATAGGGGTTGGTTACTTCCGGCACAATGCTTTCGACGCGGCCGTCCTTCATTTCGACGCGTCTGGCAAAAGAGATGTCGCTGAGCGCGAGCGGCGCGCGGGAAAAATCCTCGACGCGAAAGCGATCGGTCACGGACAGAGACTTCCCTGTTGCATAATCTTCTCTCGTCAGTGTCAGGCGATATTCTCCGGGCGGCAGATCGAATGTGATGCCGGCCAAGTCAACTTCGTTGCGGCTGTTGGTACGGTCATAGCTGCCGACAGTGACTTTTTGCTTCCAGGTCTTGCCGTCGACTTGATCCTTGCCCTGATAAATAATGGCCGAAAGCTGGTACTCCGCCTGAAAGCCGCTGTCGGCTTTAACAAACTGCAGATCATCGAACACGGTCTCGACGGAAATGCTCGTCAGGCTGTGGTCCAATCGATCCTTGGCGGCAAACACGGCGACATCGTGATGAATGGGCGGCGGGCCGATTTCCGCTGCCTGCAGAAAGCCGAGCAGCGCAATAGACAGCCAAAAACGCAATACCTTCATACTAATGACCTCATAAAATTTCCATTTCTTTTCACGTGCCTAAACCGTGTAAAGTTCCTAATCGATTATTTCCCCTCGCAGATCGAACAGTTCAAAGTCGGTTATCTTGACCGTGCGGAATTCACCTGCTGCAACAATTGGCGGGAGAAGAATATTGCCGTCTATATCCGGTGCCTGGTAAGAGCTGCGCGCATAAGCGATACCGCTTTGTGCATCGTTTTCATCGACCAGGACGCGGACGGTCCTGCCGATCCATTCGGCGTTGCGTTCTTCGGCGATTTCGATCTGCCGCCGCATAATTTCCTGCTGTCGCTCCAGCTTGACTTCTTCCGGCACGTCGTCTTTGATGCGGTAGGCGCGCGTACCCTCTTCGCGGGAGTAGGTGAATACGCCCAGATGATCAAAGCGGACCGTTTCGACAAAATCGATCAGTTCTTCAAAATCACGATCGGTCTCGCCGGGAAAACCGACGAGCAGAGTGGTCCGCAGCGCAATATTGGGAACACGGCGGCGCAGACGATCAATCAGCTCTTCGATTTGAGCGCGGGTAGTTTTGCGGTTCATGCGCTGAAGAAGAGCATCAGAAATATGCTGAATCGGAATGTCGGCATAAGGAACGACTTTTTCGAAATCGCCAAAGGCTTCGATAAGCCGATCGCTCCAATGCGCCGGATGCGTGTACATCAATCGAATCCACTGGACGCCGGGAACAGTCTCAAGGCGGGCGAGCAGCTGCGGCAGGTCGATGCCGTCCTCATCTCGGTAGTTTGTCGTATCCTGAGCAATGATCAGCAGCTCTTTGACGCCCTGCTCCGCCAGACGATGCGCTTCGGCAAGGATCTCTGCAGCCGGCCGGCTGCGATAGCCGCCCTTGATGAGCGGAATGGCGCAATAGGCGCAACGATTGTCGCAGCCCTCGGCGATGCGCAGATAAGCATAATGGGAAGGCGAAAGCAGACGGCGACCCTGGGGTCTGACGGGGAGCTTTAGATATCGGCGGATTTCTTCAGCAGTTAGTTCAGCTTCGCGGGTATCGACAAAGTGATCGACTTCGGGTATGAGAGCTTTGATTTTGTCGCGATAACGCTGGGGCAGACAGCCGGAAACGATGATCTTCAGCTCGGGATGTTTTTCTTTAACGCTGACCGCCTCGAAAATGGCGTCAATGGATTCACGCTTGGCACTTTCGATAAACGCGCAAGTGTTGATGATTACGGCGTCTGCGTCTTGCAATTGGGCAGTCTCAACCGATAAACTACCGAGAATAATTTCCAAGTCGACCTGATTTTTAGGGCAACCGAGATTGATAAAGGCTGTTTTCACTGAAATAATGCATCGACAAAGGTTTTGGGATCAAAAGGAGCGAGGTCGTCGATCTGCTCGCCGACGCCGATAAATTTGACGGGCAGGCCGAGTTCCTGCGAGATGGAAAAGACAATGCCGCCTTTGGCCGTTCCGTCTAATTTAGTCAGGACCAGGCCGGTTACACCCGCCGCCTCGAGGAATTGCTTTGCCTGGGTCAGGCCGTTGCGGCCGGTGGCGGCGTCGAGCACCAACAGCACCTCGTGCGGCGCCTCGGCATCCTGCCGTTTCAGCACGCGATGAATCTTGGCCAGCTCGGCCATCAAGTTGGATTTGGTATGAAGACGTCCGGCGGTGTCAATGAGCAGCACGTCACAGTCGCGCGCGACGGCGGCTTTGAGGGCGTCAAAAGCGACGGCGGCCGGATCGGCACCGGGTTGGGTGCGGATCAGCTCGGCGCCTGCCCTTTCCGCCCAAATCTGCAGTTGATCGATCGCAGCGGCGCGAAACGTATCGGCGGCGGCCAGAAGCACTTTTTTGCCTTGCGCACGGTAGTAGTGCGCAAGCTTGCCGATGGTTGTCGTCTTGCCGGAGCCGTTGACGCCGACGACGCTGACCACCCATGGTTTTTTGGTCGGCGGCGTCAAAGACGAGACCTGCAGCTGCTCCTGCAGCACTCCCTTTAACTGCTCGACGAGATCGCCTGCTGCGTCCTGTTCTCTTAATCTGCGACGAAGCGAAGCAATGACCCTCTCGGCGGTGTCCACACCGATATCGCTTAACAAGAGCAATTCCTCGAGCTCTTCCATTTGCGACTCGTCGATTACACGACCGCCGGTGATGCGCGCCAATCCTTCGACAAATCCTTGCCGCGTCTTGGCAAGGCCCTGGGTAAATTTGGCCAGCAGGTCAAACATGCTTTACCGGTTCGACAGCCGCTCTTTTATGTTTGGAAAGACGCCTCAGCTCGTCATAATACTTGTGAACGTAGCCGATGACGGTCATCGGCACCAACACCAGAGAAATGTACATCAGCGCCTGCTTGATGTAGGGCAGATTGAGGGTGTAGGTAATGATCACCAAGGCAAAAACAGTGGCGGTAGTTTTGCCGAGCATGTTGGATTCGATAACAAGCCGTTTTTTGGAAATGACTACGGTTCCGCCGAGAAGAAGGAACAGGTCTCGGCAAATGACCACGGTGACATACCAAAACGGCAGACCTTTTTGCGCCGTCAGCACCAGCATGGCGGCGTCCACGCTGATCTTGTCGATCAAGGGATCGAGCATACGGCCGAGATCGCTCTTTTTGTTCAACCGGCGGGCCAGGTAACCGTCGAGAAAATCGGTGCAGCAGGCGGCAAGCATAAAAATGAGCGCCAGCATGTCCCCTTGCCGTGTGCCTTGCCAGAGGAAAAAGAGGATGAACGGTAAAAAGACCAGCCGCAGCACGGTAAACAGGTTGGGCAAAGCGAATTTGTTTGTGTCTTCTTTGATGACTTGGATGATGCCGATCCTTTTCATAGAGTCCTTTTCAGGTAAACACTTTGACCGCATCCAGAATCAGCGACGGCCTTTTGACCAGGGCGGCACGAAAGAGCGTCAGCATGCTGCGCTTTGGGAGCGGGACCCCCAATGCGGCGCGGGCGATATCGTCCAGTTCTTCGTCGCTCAGCTTGTAAATATAGCTTTTTAATTTGTAAAATATCGCATGATTTTTTCCTTCCGACTTGGACCATTGCCGCGGATATTCCTGCAGGACTTTGGCGCCGACACTGCCCAAAGCAACAGCTTTGGCCGCCACTTGACCTGCGATCTTGCCCGCCAAGAGCGCCGAGACGATTCCGCCTCCGGTGATCGGATTGACCTGGTGAGCCGCATCGCCGACCAGCATGAGGCCGTCGGCAACGATCTGCTCGAGCGTTTGATCGCACGGAACACCGCCGATCACCGTGCTCAATACGGAGGCCTGCGGAAAGTGTTCCGCCATGAATTCCTGCAGATAGGCGATCGGCGGCTTTTCCCTTGCCGCCTCGCCGGAAATTCCGAGGCCGATGTTGGCCACGCCGTTGCCCTTGGGAAAAATCCACAGATAACCCTGCGGCGCCGTTCGATTGGAAAAATAAAGGTGCAAATGATCTTCGGAGGCGTCGATGTTTCCGGCTAAATACTGCGCGCAAGTCTCCATGTCGCACAGCTTGGTGCGGGTTTTGAGTCCCGCCCATCGTCCCACGCGCGATTCAACGCCGTCGGCGCCGATGACCACTTTGGCCGAGACGGTAAAGGTACGGCCCAAGCTCTTGAACTTGACGCCGGCAATACGGGATCCGTCGCGCAGCAGATCGAAAACATAAGCCTTTGTCAGGACATCGGCGCCGGCTGCAACAGCCCGCTGAGCCAAGTCATAGTCGAAAAGTTTGCGGTTTAGGATGTACCCCGTCTGATTGAAATCGAGCTCCACCTCTATACCGGACGGCGAGTGGAACATGACCTTGTTCACGCGATGCATAATCCAGCGCGGATCGATTTCTTCCAGAACGTTCTTTAAACCCGCTTCGGTAACGCCCTCTGCGCAGCGCACGGGTACACCGATATCACGATCCTTCTCCAACAAAAGTACCGACGCACCCCCAAGAGCAGCATGGCGGGCGGCGGCGGAGCCGGCCGGACCGGCGCCGACGACGATGACGTCATAACTGTTCTTCATCAACAGCCTCCATGGCGCGCACAGGACAGACAAAGACGCAGGCCAGACAACGCGTGCATCGCTCTTCGATTACTGAGAATTCGCTCTCTTCCAACTCAATGGCATCATGCGGACAGACGCCCACGCAGGTGCCGCAATAGTCGCACAAAGAGGGATCGTAAAGCAATTTTCCCGCAAAACGCCGCTGCATTATCGACCTCGAAAATTAGGATAATCAAAGTTGAACCGTTTTCGATAATAATAGCGTGTAGAGAAAAAGAGCACGATCAATAAAAGCAAAAATGCGGGAAAGAACAAGCACATCGTCAAGGCGAGAGCGGCAATGCCGGCTTTAAGGGTCACGACGGCAACTTCAACGGTTCTTTTAGAGAGCAGCCTAACCATAAAAAAACCGGTTACGGCCGATACGGTTGTCATGGTATAATTCTGCAGATAAACGGCAAGTGTCAATCCGATCGCCCAACAGGCGGCGCTGATCAAGATAGTAAAGCTTTTGCCGTAACGCACAGGAAAAGTGATTTTGCCGGCGGCAAGGTCGCCGTCATAGTCCGGCAGGGTGGTCAAAAAATAAAGCGCGGTATTGAAAAAGACATAAGGCAAAGAGGCAACGAACAACTCGATATCGAAAGGCACAATGAGCAGGCGGCCCAAAGCAAACGCCAGCCATCCCATCAGGATATTGGCCGTCAATCCTCCAAGGGGACGGTTTTTCAGGCTAAATGGACGGTAATTATAAAGCGCGCCGGTGATCAAAATAAAAATCACCGTGCAAAAAAGGAATTCTCTGCCTATTCGGGCTGCGGTAAGGAAGGAAAGCAGAAGAAGTAATCCCGCCTCGATCCGTGCCGCCTGCAGCGAAACCACACCTTCCCCAATAAGAAACAGCTTGTTGTTCTCTCGATCTGAATGTATATCCTGCAATTGATTGAGAATAAAACATCCGCCCATTGCCGCAGCAAAGCTCAACATGGCCAAAGCCAGACGGGGATGCCAATACAAGGGTGAGAACGCAGGCGGGGGAAAAAAAGGAACAAGTTGTTTAGGCCAAAATGCCGCGGCAAAACCTGCCAGTAAGGTGGCCCAGCCGGGGAAGAACAAAATTGGGCGGGTGAGGAAAAAGTAATCAGGCAGTCTATTCATGCTGGTATTTGCCGATGTTTTCTTCGACCGGGATCGGATAGTCGCCGGTAAAGCAAGCGGTGCAATAACCGCCATCTTCCATGGGGACGGAGTCGAGCAGGCCTTTGTGCGAAAGATAGCAAAGCGTATCACAGCCGAGATAGTCACGGATCTGCTCGACAGTTTTTTGATTGGCAATAAGTTCTTCACGACTGGGGAAATCCATACCGTAAAAGCAGGGAGCAATGATGGGCGGGGAGCTGACGCGTACGTGTACCTCGGCGGCTCCGGCTTGGCGAATCAGTCTGACGAGCTGGCGCAGCGTGGTGCCGCGCACGATCGAATCTTCGACAACGACCACCCGCCGACCCTTCAGCACACCCTTGACGGCGTTAAATTTCACCTTGACCCCGAAATCGCGCATCGGCTGCTGCGGGCTGATAAAGGTGCGGCCGATATAGTGATTGCGGATTAGGCCGATCTCGAACTTGATGCCCGAGCGGCGCGAGTAACCGACCGCGGCGGTGTTGCTCGAGTCCGGCACCGAAATGACAATGTCGGCATCGGCGGGACTCTCTAGCGCCAGGTTCTTGCCCAGTTTCCGCCGCACTTTATCGACGTTCTCGTTAAAGATGCGGCTGTCGGGACGGGAAAAATAGATGAACTCAAAGATGCAGCGGTGCCCGGAGGTGGGTTCGGCGAACCGACGGCTGATCAAGCCTTCGGCGGAGATTTCGAGCAGTTCTCCCGGCTGTATGTCGCGCACATATTCGGCGCTGATCAAATCGAGCGCACAGGTTTCGGAGACGACGATAAACGCGCCGTTCAGGGTCCCGAGGCAGAGCGGCCGCACGCCGTCCGGGTCGCGCATGGCAAAGATACGGTCCTGCAGCATGAGCGTAATCGAATAGGCGCCGCGAATTCGGTTAAGCGACTCGGCAATCTTTTCCGCTACGGTCGGCGCTTTTGAGCGGGCGATCAAATGGATAAGCACTTCGGTATCCGAAGTGGTCTGGAAGATCGAGCCGTTCTCTTCCAACTCACGCCGCAGAAGGCCCGAATTGGTGAAATTGCCGTTGTGACTGACGGCCAGAGGTCCAATCTTGGTGTTGGCGAGCAAGGGCTGTGCGTTGCTCACTGTCGTGCTGCCGGTCGTAGAGTAGCGGTTGTGGCCGACGGCGATGTGCCCTTTGAGTGAGCGCAGTAGGTTCTGATCGGCAAAGACGTCGGCAACCAGGCCGCGATCGACGTGCTTGTAAATGCGGCTGCCGTCGGAACTGACGATTCCCGCGCTCTCCTGGCCGCGGTGCTGAAGGGCATAAAGTCCTAAGTAAACCAAATGCGCAGCTTCCGAGTGATTAAAGACCGCGACAGTTCCGCAATTGGACTCTGGTTTATCTAACCTTTGTTCTGTTTTCATCCTGCATCAATGAAAAGGTACATTCAAAAGCAAAGCTGCGAGAGCAATACCCGCCGTATCTGCCGCAAGATCCAGCCATGAAGCATGGCCTTTGCCGGAGCGTTTGTCGTAGATTTCCTTGGCGGCACCGGCTGTAAGGGCGATGCCGATCGAAAATCCGATACTGCGCGGTCTGCTCATGCCGAACTCCTGCATGGCGGCATAGTGTGCCGTCGCACAGATCATGGCGCAGGCGGCAAAATGATGGCCTTTATCGGCGCCAAAGACCGAATCGACAAGGCGGGCGCGCAAGGCCTCTTCGGCATGAGCAGCGGAAAAGACAAGCAGAATAGCCGAAAAAAAGACCCGCCGCGGCCTCATTTCAGAACCCCAATTGATCGGCAATGCGGCGCATGCCGTTTATGGAGAGGGAAATGAACTCGGGCAGCGTCAAGCCGATTTGCTCGCAGGAACGAATCTGATCGCGGTCTGCACCGCGGGCAAAGCTCTTTTCCTTAAAGCGGCGCAGGATAAAGTCGGCATCGACCGAGGCAAGACGCCTTTCCGGGTGCATGAGGACGCCGGCGACGATCAGTCCGGTTACGGGATCGGCGGCATAAAGCGCCTTGGCGGCAAGCGTCTCCCGCGGCGCCATATTGTTATGTCCTTTGATCGCCGTAATGATCTCTTCGGGAAGCTGATACGGTTTGAGGAGCTCTTCCGTGACCAACGTATGCCTCTCCGGTTGATTCATGGTCTCTTCATAGTCGAGATCGTGCAGGAGGCCGATCAACCCCCACTGTTCGACATCTTGTTGGAAATGTTCCGCGAGTTCCCGCATCACTGCCTCGACGGCCAAAACATGCTTGAACAGATTGGCGTTCGAAAATCGCGGACGAACGATCGCTAAAGCTTCCTCGCGAGTCATAACGGTTCCTTTAAGCAGCCATAAGCCAAAACCGGGCGGTCATCCTTGTTATTGAGCCGAGCGCAATTAAATTCTTTTAGATATCCTACATGCCGCATCAGAATCGAAGCCTGCCGAGAATTCGCTCCTTGCTGTTTAAAAGAAATCGACGCTGCTTGTTTTGCGCCCGCGCCGAAAAAGCGGAAAAAAGCTGTTTGGTACCGCCGGAATCGGACAAAGGCTTAAAAGTAATTTTTGCTGAGCAAAATATAGACAAAAATGACCAAAATAGCAATCGGGCAGATAAAGCGGATCAGAAAAGCCCATAGTCGACGATATGGAAAGCTGTTGCCCTCGGCTGTGATTTCTCGGCAGGCGGCGGATACCCCCCATTTGTATCCCACGAAAATCGATACCAGTAAAGCACCGAGCGTCAGCGAATAGTTGCCCATGATGATGTTCATCAAATCGAGGAAGCCGACGCCGAGACCCGGAATTTGGGTGAGTTTTTGGACGACGCCGAAAGACAAGGCGGACGGCAAGCCGAGAAAGAAAGCCAGAAGGGTCATGGCTATGACGGCAGGCCTGCGGCGCCATTTGTGTTCGTCCACCATATATGCCACGGCAACCTCCAAAAGGGAGATGGTGGAGGTAAGAGCAGCAATAGCCAGGAGGAGAAAAAACGCGGCGCCGAATAGTGTGCCGAAAATCATGCGCGGAAAGATCGTCGGCAGAACGATGAACACCAATCCGGCTCCCTGAGCGGGATCGATATTCATGGCAAAAAGAGCGGGAAAAATAAGAAATCCTGCCAGGACTGCAATCAGTGTATCGAACAGACAGACATAGGCGGCAGAGGAAAAAATGTTTTCTTTTTTGTGCAGATAACTGCCGTAGGTAATCATGGCGCCCATGCCGAGGCTGAGGGAAAAGAGAGCCTGTCCAAGCGCCATGACCACGGCGTTGGGCGTCAATTTGGTAAAATCGGGTTTGAGGTAAAAATTGAGACCGGCCCCGGCGCCCTCTAAAGTGAGGGAGCGAATAGTCAGCAGCAACAGGAGAATAAAGAGGAGCGGCATCATCCATCGGACGGTTCTTTCGATGCCGCCGGAAACGCCGCCCATAACCACAATAGCGCTGAGAAAGAGAAACAAGGCAAAGTAACCGACGCCGGCAAAAGGATCGGCTACGAAGCGGTTGAATATGAGTTGTGCTTCGGCGGAATTAAATCCGGCAGAAGAGAAAGCGCCGATGAGGGTCTTGAAAAAGTAGCCGAGCGTCCAACCGGCCACCACCGAATAGTAGGAGAGAATGCCGATGCCCGTAAGGACGCCGAGGAGGCCGATCAGCCGCCACCCTCCTCGCGGCGCCAATGTCCGAAAGGCCCCGACCGGACTATGACGGGTATGTCGTCCGAGAGCAATCTCGGCAATCATGACCGGCACACCGATTGCTGCGACAAACAGAATATAGATCAATACAAACGCCGCGCCGCCGTTCTGGCCGGTCACATATGGAAACCGCCAAATATTTCCCAAGCCGACGGCTGAGCCTGCCGCGGCCAAGATAAATCCCAATTTCGATCCCCAGGAACCTCGCTCTTTCTCTGCCGTCACTCGTTTCTCCTCCATGCAGCCTGATAGCTTTTCTTTACAAACGAATCGACAAAGTGACCTGCCATCGTCGAAAAGACGCCGCCAGGAAGCGCTCCCGATCAGTTGTCGCCTGCACCGACAGTTCCGGTGATTCGTCAAAGTCGGCCAGATGCGCATCTACGTATGCATCGGCGGCGCTGTAAAGGATCGTCGCCGCCAGCAACCAATAGGACAAGTTGCGGCTGTCCGTATAGTAGAATTTCAAATTTTCATCTTCGGTTTGCCTTGCCAATTGATCCATAATCACCGCATTGGCAATGCAGCCGACTTCGGCGCCGATGATCAATACGCCTTTAAACCATTTGCCGTTGTAAAATTGCCCCCAACCGGGAAGAATTAAGGAGCGTATGAGAGCGCCGCGGGGACTTTTCGTACTGTCCGGTCGTTCGGCGCTCAAAGCCCACGCGCTGCCCACTGCCAGGCAAAACAGAAAAACCGCCGCCGATCGTTTCATTCAGGAAATGACCGCCGTTGCTTCGATTTCGATCAACGCCCCTTTGGGCAGACGGGCGACTTGGACCGTGCTGCGCGCCGGCCGCGCTTCGCCGAACCACTCGGCATAGACCGCATTCATCGCGGCAAAATCATCCATGTTTTGCAAAAAAACCGTCGTTTTGACGACGTTTTGCCGGCTTGCCCCCGCTGCCGCCAGAATTTCCCCCAAATTGCGCAGCGCCTGTTTGGTCTGCGCTTCGATTCCGGCCACGAGCTCGCCGGTTTTCGGATCGAGCCCCAACTGTCCTGATACAAAAATAATAGTCCCAGCCGCGGCAACCGCTTGGCTGTATGGGCCGATGGCCGCCGGTGCTTCGGCTGTTTCGATTCGCTTCATAACTGTTCCCTGAGATAACGTCGAGAATAATAAAAGTCAAACGTGTTTACGAGCAGCTGCCCCTCTGCATCGGTTGATTCGACGGTTGCCTGCAAGAGATCACGAAGGCTGTAACGGGACAGCAGACGAAGATCCTCTTCGGCTGGGGCAAAGAAACCGTTTTCCATAATGCGCAGCAGCCGATCTAATGTGACCGTTTTGAGCGCCCCGACAAACTGCGGGTCGAACTCTTTACCGGCTCCGTCATCGATGATGCGCATCACTTCCACTATCGGAAGACGGTCGCGATAATGGCGCACGGAAGTGAGGGCATCGAACACGTCACAGACCGCCAGGATGCGCGAAAGCTTGGGAATCTCTTCGCCCTTTAAGCCTTCGGGATAGCCGGAACCGTCGAGTTTTTCGTGATGCGCCGAGGCGATATGCGGTACTTCGCGCAAATGCCGCGTAAAGTTGATCTTTTCCAAAATCGAACGGGTAAAGAGAGGATGGCGCTGAATGTGAAGAAACTCTTCTCTGGTCAGAGTGGTCTTTTTGGTCAACACCGCTTCGCGGACGGCGATTTTGCCGTAATCGTGCAGCAAAGCAGCGGTGCGCAGGATCTCCCGTTCACGCTCATCCAGGGCCACAATAAGGGCAATTTCATCTGCATAGAGGGCGATGCGGCGCGAGTGACCCGCAGTCATAGGATCGCGCGCGTCGATCGTTCCGGCAAGCGTCTCGATAAAGCTGTCAAAGCTCTTTTTCTGCTCCTCATAGAGCTGCGCGTTTTCGATCTGCGAAGCGGCAATGACACCGATCGCTTCCAGCAGCTCGACGTCGTCATCGGTAAACGGTCCGCCCGCCTTGTTTAGCGCCTGAAAGACACCGATGATTTCGCCGCGGCTGTTGCGCAGCGGCGTGGTCAACACGCTGCGGGTGACGAAACCGGTTTGCCTGTCGATTTCGGGGTTAAAGCGCGGATCCTGATAGGCATCGGGGATATTGAGCACCCTGCCGGTGGAAGCGACATAGCCGGCCAACCCGAGATGTTTGGGAAACCGAATCTCCGAAGCGCCGTGCGCCACCTGCGTCGCCAACTCACCCCGCTCTTCATCGATGATAAAGACCGAACAGCGCTCGCAGTCGAGAACCTGCTTGACCTCGTCCATGATGCGTAAAAGCAGACGATCGAGAATCAGCTCGCGGGTAATGTTGCGGGTGACGTCCAATAACAGCTGCAGCCGCTCCTGCTGACGACGATAGATCTCGAGCTGCTCTAAAACAACGGCTTGCTGAGAAGGATTTGAGAGATGCTCTCTCATGGGCAATCGGCGTGCACCTATTTGATCTCTTTGAATTCGACGTCCTCGATCTCATCAGAGTTCACACTTGCTTTGGGCTTATCCGGCTTGCCGTGAATCTCTACCGAGGGCGGTTCCGGCGCCAAAAGGTTTTTGGCCATTCGTCCCAAGAAATAGATGAAAAAAGCAATTAATAATAAACGAATCATTTCCTACTTCCTTTCTTCGCCTCAAAACTGCGTTTCCGCAGGCGAGAAATACTCAATGCCCGAATGCGAGCGCATGATCTGCCGAATGACCTCCTGCAGATGTTGTTCATTATGAACGAAATCGATCATCGTGCTGTTGATGACCAGCAACGGCGCCTCGTTGTAATGAAAGAAAAAGCGGTTGTACGCCTCATTGAGCGAGCGGATGTACTCTTCACTCATGTTGCGCTCGTAGCTGCGGCCTCGTTTGCGGATGTTGGCCATCAGCCGCTCGGGCGACGACTGAAGATAGACGACCAGATCGGGCTTGGGAATGTTGCGCTCCAACAGGGAGGCGACATGGTCATAGAGAATCAACTCCCGATCATCGAGGTTCAAATGCGCAAAGATCCGATCTTTGGCAAACAGGTAATCCGAAACGGTGTACTCGTGAAAGAGATCGTACTGAAAACTTTCCTGCTGCTGGCGATAGCGACTGAGGAGAAAAAACAACTGGGTTTGAAAGGCAAACCGACGGGGATCGCGGTAAAAATCTTCCAGAAAAGGATTTTCTTCCGGCTTTTCCAGGATCAGCTTGGCTCCCAAATGCTCCGCCAACAACTGCGCCAGACTGGTCTTTCCCGCCCCAATGACGCCTTCGATACAGATATATTTTGGTTCCGCCACGCCTATGCCTCTCTGATCAGGTTCAAGAGTCGCTCGGAGTCCAAATAATGTCGTACTTGCGAACGATCCGTTGTCTCTGCCGCCAATTCACGCACGGTTTTGTTAAAGCGCGGGACACAAAAATCGGGCGCTATTTCCAACAGCGGCGTCAACACAAAAGCGCGTTCAGCCAGCCGCGGGTGCGGTATGACCAATCCATCCGCGTGAATCTCGGCTGAACCGTAAAGTAAAAGATCCAGATCAATCGTCCGCGGACCCCATCGTTCGCGCCGTTCTCGTCCGCCCAGCCGTTCGATTTCCAAACAAAGCCGCAAAAGTTGTTGCGGCGTCAGCTCGGTAATAAAACCGGCGACGCCGTTCAAAAAATCCGGCTGATCCGTTACACCCACCGGTTCGGTCTCATAAACGCCGGAGAGGCGATAAAGCTCCAACGCAGGATGTCGAATCAAGAGCTTCAACGCCCCAGCGATGTGATGCAGCCGATCGCCCAGATTAGCGCCGAAGCCGATATAGACCGGTGTCTTCACGCTTTGCTGCGGGTGATTTCGATCTGCGTTCCCTCCGCCAGCCCGCCCAACGGCGCCACCGGTTTGCGGACGCGCACGGTCACCTCCTGCACGTCAAACGATTCCAATATCGCCGAAGCGATTCGCTGGCTCAACGTTTCGATGAGGTAAAACCGCTGCTCCAATACGATGCTTTTGATGAGCCGATAGACGCGACGATAATCGACCGTGTCGCTGAGCATATCCGTTTCCGCCGCCCGGCTGATGTCGACGATCATCTCGACGTCTATCTCAAAGCGTTGGCCGTTCTCAATCTCGTGTTCTTCGAATCCATGATGAGCATGAAAGGTCATGCCCAAAATGGAGAGTTTATCGCGCGCTTTTACTTGTTGCACTTGCTCAGCCCGTTCTGCCTGATCCGCCGTCAATATAAAAAAACCCGCCGCGATTGTCAAGGCGGTTTTCCCCCCTTTAACTCTTGGAAATTTATTGAGAAAAGTCTCCTCAGCCTCAGAAACCTTTGCCGCTGTAGGGAAGCAAATGCGCTGACGGCTGCCGCCAAACAACCGCCGAGAGAAATCTGCAGGCTTGCCGGCGGCCTCGGTTTTCCCGCCCATTCAGACGGCGCCGTTTGCCGCAAGCATATTGCAGAACAGCGCTCCCTGCTCGATAGCATCTTCCAAGGCCACATGAGGATGACGATTCGTATCGAACCAGCAAGGCGGCATGTTTTTCGGTGTGCTTTCGCGATAAGGCGCTTTGAGCATCGCCATGGCGTAGGTCTTAATGTCCAAAGCGGAGTGAGAAAAAGGACTTTCACCGGTAAAACGAATCAAATACCAATAAATAAACATAAAATCGTAAGCGGCCGGATAAGCGACGAATACCGGATGGCCGGGGAGTTGTTTCAGCCATTTTAAATAGTTCTGCATAGCCTCTTCGGGTTTTTGCAGATTTTGCCTGCAGGCAGCCCAAGCTTCAGGATGCTCCGCCCACCATTTCATAGTTTGCGGGTGAGTTATGGCATCCGGCAGCGTTTCCAAATTAGCGTAAAACGTGCCGATCAGGGTTTTGTCCGGAAGATAAGCCGCCGAACCGAAACTGAGCATGGAATAAAGACCCGGAATCGGGCCGTCGGCTTCAATGTCGGTGCTTACATAGATCTCCCCAGCCATGCGTTGCCTCTTTTGATTGCGTTTGCGGCAAACCTCGTTTTATTTTGCCTAAAAGTATGGTAAAGGCTCTTCTCTCATTGTTGCGATTTTCCCGCCGCAAAGTTCTGCCGGCCGATAAACCGCAATGTGTAAAGATAAGGAAATTTATCAACGGAAAGAAGGCTATTGGGATCAGCAGCGGGCTAAAGCTGTAACAGCCCGCTGCTTTGGAGGCGTTATTTGAAAAGCAATGAGGCAAATCGGTACAGCGACCGCCGCCACGTCAACCACTCGTGGGCGGTTCCCGGCGACTCGTAATAGATGTGTTTGACGCCGATACGTTCCAATTCTTTGTGAAAATTGTTGACGGACTGGTACATTCGTTCGGGTTCGTCGGTGCCGATGCTGAGAAAGAGCAGCTTGACCCGTTTGTTAAACGCATCAACATCCTTCCAGACGCCGTTGTACATCTCGGTGATGTCGGCACCAGGCATCAAAAAGCCGGCCCCGCTGAAGCCGCCGATGTAGGCAAAATGATCGAGATTCGTCAAGGTAATCTGAAAGGTCTGAAAACCGCCCATCGACAGTCCGGCCATGGCGCGATGCTCACGATCGGTCAACGTACGGAACTCCCGATCAATCATCGGGATGATCTCTTTCATAAACACGTCGACTAAAGCGGTGTTCTGCATAAACCGCATACCCGAACTCCGCGGCGCACCGGGCGTGTCTGCGTAACCGCGATCCATGACTATGAGCATAGGAACCGCGTCACCCGCAGCGATCAGATTGTCCAGGATGCAGTCGACACGGCCCTGGTTAGGCCAGCCGGTTTCATCCTCGCCGCCGCCGTGCAGGAGATAAAGGACCGGATAACGTCGTTCCAAGTTCTGGTCATAGTCCGGCGGCGTATACACAAAAGCGCGGCGCCATTCGCGTGTAATCTTGGAGTAGTAACGAATCTGACGGATTTGGCCGTGCGGCACATCTTGAGGCAAGGAGTACGCCCCATCCTTTTCCGGGATTTCAATACCGCTTGCCCAGCGACCCATGCCGAAAAAGGTTTGCGAGGCGGGGTCGCAAACCGCCACGCCGTCGATGATAAGCGAATAGTAATGAAACCCTTCGACGATCGGTTCGGTTGTAACTTCCCACACGCCGTCATCGTTTTTCTGCATGTCATACTTTTTCAGCAAATCCACCTGAACGGAGCGGGCTTCCGGCGCTTTAATACGGAACATCACGCGGTTGTCCGGAAGAATGCGCGGAAATTCGGCTCCTCGGATGTTGGTCGAAAGCGGCACTCCTTCCAGAGGCTTTTCCTCTTTCTCCGGTGTGGTGAAGCGAGAAAAAACAGTCGGATCCACCGGCTTGAAAAGGAATTGCGAAAACATATAGAGGCCGTTTTTCCACACTTTAAAGTCATGGCCGCCCGGCTCGATATAATAAATGTGCGGCACGTTTTTAGCCTTCAAATAAGCATGAACGTTTCGGCTGATCGAGATCAGGTTATCTTCCGAACCGCAGGAAATCCACAGCAGCTTGAGTTTCTTTGTCGCCGCTTCCGGATTAGGCACCAGCTCTTCTGGGGCCTTGGTGTTGGGGGCAGCGGAAAAGGCGCCGACCCAAGCGAAGGTATCTAAATTACCCAAGCCGAAATTCAACGACTGCCCTCCGCCCATCGAAAGACCGGCAATGGCGCGGCTTTCGCGATTTTTGATGACCGGGTAGTTCTTTTCGATAAAAGGAATCAAATCGTTGAGCAGATCTTTTTCGAACGTCGCAAAAGCCTGCACCTTTTCCGGCGCCATAATGTTGCCGCCTGCGCGGTCATCCTTCATGGCGCGACCATTGGGCATGACGACGATCATCGGCACAATTTTCTTTTCGGCGGACAGATTGTCGAGAATCTCCTGGGGCTTGCCGTTCAGCCATTCCTTTTCATCGCCGCCGATGCCGTGCAATAGATAAAGCACAGGATACTTGGCGTTCTTGGAAAATCCGGGCGGCGTATAAACAAGCGCTCGGCGCGTTGTGCCCACGGTTTTGGATGGATAGCGGATCGTATCGATCCTGCCGTGAGCAATTTCCGGACGAAACACATCGAATCCTTCCGGTGCATGCGGCAGGATTTCCTGGGCAAAACCGATCAGGCTGCCCAAGCCGAAGATTAAGAAAAAAGCAAGTCCCTTCATTCTACCTCCTTTTTCGGTCTTGTCACATTATCGCCGCGGCCGTCAAGCTTTGACCTTGAGAGGAACCTGAATTTGCGTAAAAGAATGAGCCGGAAAAGTAAAGGAGAGAGTCTTTCCTTTGCTTTCAACCGGCTGTACAAGCGGCAGATAATCCTTTTGTTTGTCGAAGCTAAAGGGTTCTTCAAGCGATTTAGCGGTGACCACATAGGCGGATGCTTTGCCGTCAAAAGCGGCGGAAACGCTGGTCAGCTCCGCCGTAATCGATTTTTCCTTATGTCGGTTGACGACATTAATGCAAAGAATCCTGCTTTCTTCAGAATACGTCGCGGTGACGTCCAGGTAAGGGATTCCTTTATACTTTTCCGTGTCAAACCTCTCGCAACGAACAAAAGCATCGACCGAGACGCCGCGGCAGTTGTTGGAATAGAGCTTGAACAGGTAGAACAAAGGCGTTTTAAAAGTGCCTTTTTCGCGGTCGGAGCTCAGCAGCGAAGTGAGCATCGTAAAATTGGCCATTTTGACGACGTCGGCATGGCGCAGAAAAGAGTTCAGGCATTGGGCGATCGGCAAGACCGACAGAAAATTTCGGCTCATAATACCCCACTCGTCGAAGGAAATGTAAATGGGGCGGGTAAAACCCTTCATGGCTTTAACGGTCTCGATGGTGGCGGCCGGTATGCGGATCTTTTCTTCGAAATCCATGGCGCTCGCGCCCATATAGGTATAATAATCGGGCGAATTCTCCCAGTAGCGATGAATGGAAATATAGTCGATCACGTCGCCGAGTCCTTCCAGCACCTTGCGGTTCCATTCCACCCATTGGCCGGTGCTTTCATAATAGGAGGAGCCTGAGGCGATCAGTTTGATCGATTTGTCGACCGAGCGCATAGCTTTGGCGGCTTCGCGGGCTAGTTTGACGTAATCGTCGGCGTTTTTGTGGCCCAGCTCCCAGGGAGCGCCGTCCACCTCGTTGCCGAGATCCCAATAGCGAATGTTGTATGGTTCCGGATGGCCGTAGCGGATGCGCAGGTCAGAGTAATAGGTTCCCTTGGGATAATTGCAGTATTCCACCCAGGCGCACGCATCGCGTATGTCGGCAAGGCCCAAGTTGACACAAACGACGTTTTCGCTGCCTATTGCCCGATTGAGGGCAACCCATTCATCCGTTCCCACCTGATTGGTCTCGCGGCCGCCCCAGGCCAGGTTGATGCGCACCGGCCGCTGCTCTTTCGGACCGATGCCGTCACGCCAATCATAACCCATTACAAAATTGCCTCCCGGCCAGCGCATGTTGGTAATCTTGAGTTCCTTCATGGCCTCGATATAATCGCGGCGGAACCCTTTTTCATCGGCAAGCGGCGAAGCCGGATCATACAAACTGCCGTACAGCGTGCTGAAAAAGGTTGTGTCGGGCAGGCCCATTCTTCTGCCGCTGAAATTGATGGGCTCCATAAAGACGCCGTAAATTTTTGGGTCGATTTCGCCGACGATTCTTTCGACATCGATTTTAATCGTCGCATTTTGCGCCGAAGAGATTATCGGCAGCAGGATCAACAAAACAAACCATCTCTTCATAGGCATGCTCCTAATTATGACCGAAAACAAAGCTTCGAATGAAAGCCAATTGATCTTGTTATCTTGCCAGCACCATCCTGCCTAGTGCAGAGAAATTACCGGCCGTTAATCGATACAAATAGATGCCGCTCGGCAGGCAGGCCGCCTCGAAGGGTATCGTGTGTTCCCCTGCTTCGTATATTCCGCAGCTGATCTTTTGCAAAACTTCTCCCCTCAGATTGTAGATTGTCAAAGCAACGTCCGATCTGCGGGGAATACGAAAACGTATGGCGGTCTCAGCATTGAATGGATTGGGATAATTCGGCAGCAGTTGAAAATCCCGCATAGTCTTTGTCGAGCGCACTCCCAAAGAAATCGTACCATCGGAAACCAGCGTCATAATGCTTCGGGCGGCCAATTCGATTTTAAGCGTATCGGAGGAAAGAGAGATTTCCTGTTTCCGCTCGCAGTTTGCATTCTCCGAAGTTATGTATGGGATAAGGCGTTCGATTCGGCCGTCGCGAAAGATAAAGGTCTGAGATTTGGCAAATGCCGACGTATTGACGGCGACCAGCACAACGCGCGTAAAAGCACTGTCGATATACGCCGAAGTGTAAACGCTGTTCTGCGGCCGAGGCGTGCACTCCAATCGACGGTAACCGGGGCGAATGAAGCGGGAAAAATGCGACATCACATAGCCGCGCTTGGTCATTTCGCCTTTTTTGCCGCTGTCCATGGTGCCGTCGCTGATGGGGCCGTAGTAGCGGACGATGTACCACCAGACATAGGCGTTCATATCGGCGCACATAACCTCGTGCATCTCTTTGCCGACCTCTAAAGCCAGGGGCCAAAGATTGCCCGAATTTTGGCTGTCGGTATAATGCTCGGTCATCCAGACTTCCTTGCCTTTGCTTTTAGCCAGGGGATAAGGCGCAAGGCCGGCACCGTAGATATGACCGCCGATGATGTCGACATTTTCGCAGGCAATCGGATCGTTCAGGATGGGGTCGGACAGGGCGCGTCGAAACTGAAAGGACTCGGGGGCGATCACGCGCGTAATAAGCAAAGAGGCATAGTCGCGCACAAATGCGAGCAACTCGGAGGCCGACCATTGCGTCCAGCCGCCGTCGTAATCGGGCTCGTTCTGCACCGAAACCGCATAGATCGGCACCCCTCTCGACTCCATAAAGGTGACGAATTCGTTCAGATGCTCCGCATAATCCTCGTAATGTTCAGGCTTGACTTTTTTTACGCCGTTGACGGTCTGCAGCATCGAGGCAGGAGCATTCCACGGGGAGGCAAAAATCAAAACCCCCATCTCGTGAGCTTTTTGGGCCGTACGAACGTTGAGGCTCCAGTTGTTCTTGTCCGGATCAATCATCAACCGGAGCATCGACAGACCCAACTGGCCTTCTTCAATGCCGAAGGCGGTACGAATTTCGCTGTCGGTCATGTCGGGCCGCCAAGGCAGGATATTGGCGCCGCCGAAGCCGCGAATTCTTTGATGGGTGCTGTCCAGATCGACGATTGCCTCATTTTTTGCCGCTGCCGGCAAAATCCCGCAAAAGTACACCGTCAACAGAACGGACAACACACGCGTTGCAAGGTTCAAAGTCCTTTCCCTTCCCACATTAATCTACAAATAGGCGGGCCGCCTCACTGGAAGCGAATCCAATCGACCTCTATCGGTTCTGTAGTCCGAGATCGTACGACCAAGTGATAGGTGCCCGGCACCTGCTTTTTCAAGCGGGCCTCGACCAACTGCCATTCTGGTCCGGCAGGAATCTTGACCTCGGCAACGGGCCGGTCGGCATGAGGATGCAGATATACGGCAAGTCTGCCGCCTTTCGGTGCATTGGCTTTTACCTGGACACGTCGGTATTTTTTGTTGAACTCGACGCTGTTGTACTGAACCCATTCATCCGCTTTTCCGAAGCAGGTCTTCCATCCGGCGAACGTATTGAGCGTATCGAGAAAGGCTATCGAAACGCCGTCGCTTTTGCTGCTGTAGCGGTCAATCTGAATTTCGTTTGCAGCCTTTGTTATCCCGACGCCGCGCAGGGTCGGAATCACTTTGCGAATGGTACCGTCTTCATTGAAGAACAAGCTGTCGATGCGGGCTGATCGGCATTTGTCAAAGTGCGGTGAATAGTCGTTGTGATGATAAAAAAGATACCATTGACCGTTGAATTCCACGATGGAATGGTGATTCGTCCAGCAGCCGGTCGGCGATTCATCCATGATGACGCCGGTAACTCGGAAGGGTCCCATCGGATTGTCGCCCATGGCGTATTCGAGGCGTTCTGTTTTGTTCTCTACATGCGGATAAGTCATGTAATAAATGCCGTTACGTTCGAAAACGAACGGCCCCTCCTTCAGACCTTTTTGAGGCAAGTCTGCAACCACCTGCGGCTCCGACGCCAAATGCAGCATATCATCGGTCAGCTTGGCGACAAAGATGTTCCCCGCCGACCAATAGAGATAGGCCTGTCCATCCTTATCGATGAGCACATTCGGGTCGATTCCGAACACGCCTTTGAGCGGTTCCGGCTGCGGCACGAACGGTCCTGCGGGGCTGTCCGCCACCGCCACACCGATGCCGAAACCGCGACCGAACTCGCTCTTTCTGGTTGCCGGAAAGTAGAAATAGTACTTGCCGTTGCGCTCGACACAGTCCGGCGCCCACATGCTGTAAGAATTCGCATCCACCCAGTTCACCTTGTCCTGACTGACAATGACGCCGTGATCCGTCCAATCGACCAAATCGGGAGAGGAAAAGACATGGTAATCTTCCATGCAGAACCAACCGACGCGGCCTTTGCCCTCCTGAGCAAGGATGTCGTGCGAGGGATAAAGATAAACTTTACCGTTAAAAACCCTCGCCGTCGGATCCGCTGTGAATTGGTCACGAATGATCGGATTCTGCCCCAAGAGCAAAGAGGCGGCTGAAAGAACCGTTACGAGAGCACTGTAAAAAGAAGAAAAACCCTTTTTCATACACGTTTCTCCAAGTTTTTAGACAAAAGACGAATGAGCGGCCCGAATGTTCAATGATTTGCTTACGAAATGTATTTTCTCACCCTGACAGCGCAATACTGCGCGAGCAGCCGGGCAGCTTCCGCAACTTTCGGCAATTTTGGTACCCTTTAAAGTGCTATAATTTCTGTCCCTCGGGAGTTGACGTTGGTCGGACGCTGCTTTTTCCGGTTATTAATTTTATTTCCGCTTTTTCGTCTCTTCAGCACGGACATTGAGCAGTCCTTTGTTCTGCAGGACCCTCCGCCGCGGCCTGAAGCAGTAGAATACGAACTCCTGCCCGCAGCGGATGAGTCGATCCGCGCCGTTGACGGCGATCGGGTCGAATGGATCCGCCGACTGCCGGGCCGCAGCCTTGTCGGACACGTGGATCTGCAGCTGCAAAAGGAGGTCTCGATACCGGCGGATTCGGTGCGGGCACTCATCCGCCTTGTCGATGTTTCGGGAGACACCCTGACAGTTTTCTCGGGCCGATTCGATCGCGACGGTCGGCTGGAAGCCGCTTTCAACGGTGTCTATACATCTTCCGTCGTTGTTACTTTGAGCGGTGCAGCCGGCCCCCCTTCTGCCGACATGCAGATCTCCGGCATCGTTCTCGGAGCGAGTACGCGCATCATGCTCATCGGCGACTCTATCACAGCGGGCAAGTTTGCCGACGACATGATCGGCTTTCGTAAGGTCATACACGACAAGCTTCGCGCCGCGGGCTTGGCGTTCGATTTGGTCGGCGGCTACGGCGATCCGCCTTACGAAGGCCATTTTCAAGGGAGCATGAAGATCAACGACTTTTATCCCGCCAACCTGACGCCCGGCGCCCGCGGCCGCATGGACGTCACAGCCGCCATGAACAACTTTCGCCCAAACATCGCCGTGCTGCATGTCGGCACCAACGATCTGGCCTCGGAAGATGGGACGCCGGTCGCTCCCTATGCGAACGGCAGCGGCTTTACCGCCACTCAGACCGGCGAATTGGGCACTCTCATCCGCTATCTTTTGCGCTGGAATGACGGCACCGCCGGCAGAGACCTGACCGCCGTTGTCGTCTGCCTTATCATCCCGATCAAGTACGAAGATAGTCTTTGTGTCGCCTTTAACCTGGAAGCTGCGCGCCTGGTCAACGATTTTCGTAACGGCCGCATTACCGGCAAGCCGGAACCGGTCTATTTGTGCGATGTTTTCAGCCGCTTTCGCGAGTGGCCGGACCTGGTTGAAAACGGCTACAAAGCGCTCATGTACGACAAGCTGCACCCCAATACGGCCGGTCACAATCTAATCGGCGAGACGCTGTTCGAGACACTGGCGCCGCTTTTGGGTGCTCCGCAAAAATGGTTTGCCGATGTAACCGCCTACGCCGGTATGTTGGGCGCCGACCATCTGTTCGAACATCAGGGCGTCGCCGTTGCGGACATCGACGGCGACGGCCGCGAAGACGCTCTCATTACCCGCACCAACGCTTCGGCATCCGACCGTTTCACCTTTCTTTTCAACAATACGGGATCGCTGTCCTTTGCAGAAGAATCGGGTTACGGAGGCCTCGAGGGCAGGTATCCGGCTCGGGGGGCGGTCTTTTTTGACATGGACAATGACGGCGACCTGGATTTGTTTTTGGGCGTTTCAGGCGGCCGAAATCGACTGTATATGAATTCCGGCGGCTCTTTTCGCGACATCACGACAGCAGGCGGAATCGCCGATCTGCCGCGCGTGACCACCGGCGTCGCCGCCTTTGACGCCGATAACGACGGCGACCTTGACCTCTATGCCGTGAATTCGCGGGAAAAGAATGAGCTCTACATCAATCAAAACGGCCGGTTTTCATTGCAGAATCGCGGGGCCGAGGATGTCACGGAACCGAACATCCCGAGCCTCAGCCTGGCGGCCGCCGACGTCGATGCGGATGACGACATCGACCTCTATGTCGTCAAGCGCGGCGCCGCGAACAAGCTGTTCCTCAACGACGGCAGCGGCTGGTTCCAGGAAGCGGCCGCTGCCGCCGGCATCGATCTGGTCTCGTCCTCCAACTCGGCTGTCTTTGCCGATCTGGACAACGACGGCGACCTCGATCTGCTGATCGGGGTGACGGCTTCTGCAACGGATCCTTCGCCGAACGTTGCCGTCTTTGAGAATGTCGGCGGTATCTTTTCCCGCCGCAACCTCAATCTGCCGATGGACGGCTATTCGATTTTAGCGGAAGATTTCGATAATGACGGCGATCTCGACCTCCTGGTGACGCAGGAGGAAAGTCGCGCCGCTCTGTATCGCAACGACGGCAATTGGCGCTTTACGCTCCTCACCGGCACCGGCGCAGAAATTCATGCCGGCGACGTGCGCGGTGCTGCCGCTGTCGATGCGGATGCCGACGGCGACCTCGATCTATTGGCAGCCCGCGCCGACATGTTCAATATTTTCCTGCGCAATCAGCTGAACATCGGCAACCATTTTCTCCGCGTATTAGCACGCGGTCCGGCCGGAAACGCCGTGGGGTTCGGCACCAAGCTTTGGCTTTTCGAAGCCGGTCGATTGGGTGACCGGAATGCCCTGCTGGGCTTTCAAGAGGTGCAGTCGATCGCCGGCCACATTTCGCAGCCGTCGTCAATCCGCCATTTTGGCCTTAAAGACAGAACGGCCTGCGATCTGCTGGCTCGCTTCAGCGACGGTTCCTATGCCGCTTTTGCGCGCGTTTCAGCGGATCAGACGCTTGTCATCGCCCCGCCGGAATCCTCGGCGAATCCCGAACCGGCGCAGCTTTCGCTTGTCGGCGGCGACGGCCAGCGCGGCACGGTCGGCGAAAGATTGAGCCTGCCGCTTGCCGTTAAAGTGACCGACCGATCCGGCAGGCCGGTCAGCGGCAGCGCCGTCACCTTTCGCGTCGTGGAAGGCGACGCGGAACTGCTGACACTTTCCCCTCCGAGCGGCCGCATTGCCCTGCCGCCGGAGACCGGACAACTCACCTCAAATGCCGTGCGCTCCGCCGGGACGGATTGCGCCGACGGAAGCTTTGTGTTGATTCCGCCGCATCGCCGCGGACCGGCGGCTGTTCTCCTAGAAAAGGCTGTTCAAAGCAACGAGTATACTCTTTGGCTGCGGATGCGTAATCCGGGAGCAACCCAATCCATAAGAATCCGTATAGACGCCGGTACGCCCATCGACATCGCTTGTCCCAATTTGCTCGATTGGAGCTGGTTCTCTCTGCCCGACCGAATCCGCTTGACGTCCGGAGTACATGCCTTTGCAATCGAGTTCGACGGCGCCGTTCAGCTCGATCAACTGCTCCTGTGCGAAAGCGCCGACGATCGGCCGGAAAATAAAGGCGAAATCAGCAATTCACCCGAGCTCACCAACGAGCGGGGGATCGCCGAGCGGCTTGTCAGGTTCGGCACTCGCGCGGGACGAATTGTGGTCACCGCTGAACTGCGCCGGAACGGCGAGCACATTTCCGGCAGCCCCCAAACGTTCACGCTGACCGCTTTGCCCGGACCAGCGGTGTCCATGCGCGAAACGAGCGGCAATCACCAGGCGGGACGATCCGGCGAACGGTTGGCTGAACCGTTTGTCGTCACGGTTTACGACGCCTTCGGCAATCCGGTGCCGGATTTCGCCGTCAATTTTTCCGTCGTCAGCGGCGGCGGCACCCTTACCGAAGGCAGCACTGTTTTGACCAATGCGGAAGGCCGCGCACAAAATTTTTTGCTCTTGGGAGCAGCCGGAACGCAGCAGATTGTCCGCGCCGAAGCGCCGCTGATCGGCTCTCCGGTGCTCTTTTACGCCCGCACCCTGCTGTTTGCCGCTCAACTTCGCCTGCTCTCGGGCGAAGGGCAAACAGCACCCGTGCTGTCGACCCTGCCGCAGCCGATTGTCGTGCAGATTCTCAGCCATGACGGCCAAGCGGTTCCCGATCACCCGATACGTTTTTCAGTAAGCGATGAAGGCGCAGCGATTTCGAACGAGGCTTCTTTCCCTCGCGCCGATACCGCTCTGACGGTATTAAGCGATGAGCAGGGAAAAGCGCGTATTTTTTGGCGATTGGGTAGGCGGGCAGGTGCACAGCGACTGATCGTCAACGCCGGATTCCTTGCCGGCTCACCGGCGATCGTCACTGCAGAAGCTCAGAACGGGCCGCCGGCACTTCTCGTCAAGATCGGCGGCGATCATCAAAGCGGCATCGTCGCCCGCCCCTTGCCTCAGCCGTTGGCCATCCGACTCTTGGATGCAGGCGGCAATCCGCTGCCGGGTCGAATCATCCGCTTTTCCGCGCTCGAAAGCGACGGTTCTTTTGGGGGCAAATCTTTTGCAGCAGTCGCCACCGATTCGCTTGGTACGGCTTCGGCCGTTTACACCCTCGGAAAAACTGCAGGCCGGCGAATTGTCGTCCAGGCCGAGACGTTTGATAAACCGCAACCGGCCGGTTCTCCGGCCGACTTTGAAGCCGCGGCGCAGCCCGATTCCGCCTTTTTTGCCGCCAAGGTCTCCGGTGATCTTCAAACCGCGCCGGTCGGAGAGACGCTGGAACAGCCGCTGGTCGTCAAAATTACCGACCGCTTCGGCAATCCGGTCGCCGGATTTCATCCGTCCTTTGTCGGCGGTGCAGAAGGCGCAGGCTTTACAAGAGCGGACACGGTTTCCAATGAGAACGGCTTGGCGAGCGCCTTTCTGAGATTGGGCTTTCGAGCCGGCACGCAGCAGGCGCGGGTCATTTGTCCCAACTTGACGCCGCCTGAAATCGAGTTTTCTTTCTTTGCAACCGCCGGCGAGCCGCGTGCCCTGTCTTATTTGGCAGGCAACGGTCAAACAGGCTCAGCAGGCAGCATTTTGGCGGATTCATTGCTCGTAAAGGTGACCGACGCCTACGACAACCCGAAATCGGAATGGCCTGTGCATTTTGCGATGCTCAGCAGCGTCGGCAGCCTCGAGGGAGAGAGCGAAAAGACGGTGCTGACCAACAGCAAAGGCATCGCCGGCGTCCGGCTGCAGCTGGGCGAGGCAGTCGGGGATTCGATCTATATCGTTGAAGCGACTAGCCGTTATAACGGCGAGCTTTTGCCGCATCCGGTGCAGTTCTATGCTTCCTGCCGTCGCCTGCCGCCGACCAGGCTCGTCGCCCTTACACCGACAATCGGCCTGCGCGGCGCACCACAGCGTCCCCTGCCGTACTCCATCGTCGTACAGGTCTTGGACTCAGCCGGATCACCCGTCGCCGAAGTGCCGGTCGAATGGAAAGTACTGCAGGGAGGCGGTTCTCTAAACAGCCCGCCATCCGTTTCTGCTGTTTCTTCAACCAACGGCCTTGGTAAAGCTGAAGCGGTTTGGATCTTGGGCCGCATGGGAGAACCGCAGCTTTTATCCGCCGCATGTCTTTACGACGGCCTTCCGCTGTCGGGCTCGCCCATTCTCTTTCGCGCCGAGACGGAAGCGCCGAGACTCGATGCGCTGGCGGCGGTCGGCGACACCCTCATTCGCGCTCGTCCGGCAACCGTCATCAGTCTGCAGGTGAGGACTCTCGACCAGTTCAGGGAGCCGATGGCCGATCAATTGGTCACCTTTTCTGTGTTGAGCGGCGATGCCCGCTGGCGGGAAACCATCGATCCTTCTCTCACTTTACACAGCAGTGCCGAGGGTGTCGTGACGGCGGAGCTAATCACCGGCGTCAAGCCTGCCGTAATCGAAGCAGTTTCTTTCGGCCCGCAGGGACGTCTGCTCGGCAATGCGATCGTTCGCTTTACCGTCGTACCCGCCGGGCCGCGCCTGATCATTGCAGCGGGCGACGGCCAAGCCGCACCGGTCGGAAGTCGGTTGCCGACTCCTCTCACCGTACGGGCAGTGGATGAAAACGAGCAGGGAATCGGCGGAATTGAGGTCACTTTTACCCCGACTGTCGGGGACGGCCGACTGCTCGACGCAGCGCAACAGACCACCGACGCGCAAGGCTATGCAACGGTCGGTTATCAATTGGGATTGAAAAGCGGACTGCATCGAATCCGCGCGGCTTCTGCTTTGGGTGAAGTCGAGTTTTCTGCGCGTGCCGTGGCGGGAGAGGCATCGCAGCTGGTCGTCGTCAAGGGCGACGGCCAAACCGGCGTAGCAGGCCATCCGCTCAACCAAAAGCTCATCGTCCAGGTAAAAGATGCGTTCGACAACGGCGTGCCGAAAGTGACGGTTTACTTTGAGCCGGAGCAGGGTTTCGCCGAGCCGCCGCAGGCTGCTGCAGATTCTCTCGGTTTTGTCGGCTGCGAATGGACGTTGGGATTGGAAGCGGGGGAACAAACACTGACCGCGCGACTGGAGGGAACTGCACAGACCCGTTTTACCGCCGCGGCGTTACCGAACCAAGCGCCGGTTTTGGTGCTGCCGGACAGCATAGTTGTTGATGAAAATCAGCCGATGCGGCTGACCATCGAGGCGCACGATCCCGAAAACGACAGCCTTTCGATCGTCGTCCTCAATCTTCCTGCCGGTGCGCAGTTCGATGTCGCCAAACGCGAGTTTTCTTGGCACCCCAATTATGATCAGGCCGGCAGATATTCGCCTGTTTTTTATGCCGCCGATCACTTGGGCGCGGCAGCGATGCGGGTTCTTCCCATCATCGTTCGCAACGTCAATCGTCCGCCGGTTATCGCCGAAGAGATTTGCCGACCGACGGTGCGGGACCTCGGAGCCGTCCACAAAAACGAGCCGATCGATTTTTACGCCGCAGCAAGGGACCCGGACGGTGATCCGCTGCATTTCATCTGGACGGTCATGGGCAGGCCGACCGCGTTAGGGCAAATGTTTCACTTTGCCCCGCAGACTTTTAATGGCGCAATAGAAGTCAAAGCGTTAGTCTTTGACTTTGAGGACACCGTGAGCACCAGCTGGCGGCTGCATGTGGTTACGAGCGTCGAGGTGAGCGATTTCTCCGCCGCTTACGAACCGTTTGCGGGCGTACGGTTATCGTGGAAAATTCTCCAGAACGGCACCGGCTCCCTCAGCATCGAGCGCCGAGACGGTGAAACGATTCAATTGCTGGGAGCAACGAGCGCCGATTCTATCGGCTATTGTCATTTTCTCGATGGAACCGCAGAAGCCGGTAAAAGTTACCTCTACCGCCTGCTTACGGAAACTGGCTATGGCGAGCCGCTCGAACTCGGGCGTATCGCCGTCTCGGTACCGCTGCCGCGCGAGTTTGCGCTGCTGCCGCTCTTTCCCAATCCTTTCAATGCCTGCGTGCAGCTGCGGCTTACGCTGCCGCAGGATTCCTTTGTTCGTCTTGCTGTCTATGATCTGCTCGGCCGGCGCGTGCGGCAATTAATCGATTGCAGGCTCAAGGCAGGCTGCCATACGTTTATGTGGGATGGAAAAAACGAAATCGGTTTGTCCTGCGCTTCCGGAAACTATCTGATCCGCGCCGAATCGACGGCGGGCAAGACCGTGCAAAAGGCAACCCTGCTCAAATAACCCTGAAAAATGTCGTGAGAATAGTCGGACGGAGCTTTTTGCAGGCCTTGGCGGAGCAGCATGCTTTAGCGAAAGAGCGAATTGGATGATTTACATGCAGCAGGAATATGGCCTTTAAAAGCCGTATAACGGTCAGGTTCAGCCGCGTAAGGACCTTGTCGGCTGCAACCCGTTGTTAGCCTCCCGAAGGTCCAGATACATTTGTCAACACATCCTTGATGTCGCCAGGGCTACGCACCACCGCCCATCGCCAGCGGCCAAAGCCGCCGTGCGCATTGACGGCCTGTATCCACTCGTCCAGGTAACGATGCTTGACGGCATCCTGCTCGCTCTCTTCGCCTTTGGTCTCCAGGATAAGCATCTCGCCGTTTGCCAGTCGCACCAGGAAATCGGGGCGATATTTGCGCACCACGCCCTGGTAGAGATAGGGAATCTCGAAGCCGAGATGGTCGTTCTTGACCCAGGCCCCCACCGCCTCGCTATTGTCCAGCGCAAAGGCGTCCGACGCCTCCCACGTGCTATCGTACACGCAGACGTTGATGTGTGACCTGGCCGTGCGGGCGCAGGGCTTGCCGGTGTACCAGGGCGTCATCTCGCCGGTCGAGCGGATGGGGTGGTCGCGGTCAAAGACCGGCTCCAGGCGCCCGGTGTTCTCCTGGCGGACGGCGTCCAGCACGTGTTGGATGACGCGGCTCATGTTGAGGGTGATGATCAGGCGGCGGCGCAGGTCATCCTGATAGAAGAGCGGCGGGGTGATGTGGATGCGGTCGGAGCGGATGAACTGCTCGACAATGCGAATCAGTTGCGCCAGCAGAACGTCATGGCTGCCCCGCCATGAGGGCTTCATCTGATCAAAGACATCACGCGCCGTCTCAAAGATGATGCGCTGGGTGCGGAATTCGGCCGCCAGACGTTCCAGTTCGATGCGGTCAACCTTCGTTACGTCTGGTTTACCTTCCAGGACAGGTGCCAGTTCGGCGATTTGGGCCGTCTTGGCGGCATCCAGTTCCAGCGGCGAAAGATGCGCCCAGTCCACGGTAAGCCGGGGCTGCAAGACGTGTTCGATGCGCACGACGTTCGGCCAGCGGATTTCGTAAGCGGCTTTGGCAGGGTCCACCTGCACCAGCGTTTTGGGCGCGGGCGGAGGTGGCGGGCCGCTTTCGGTGCTTTCGTGTGGCAGAAAGGTGAACGGCACGCCAAAGATGTTGACGTATTCGGGGTCGAACAGGCCGGTCTGCGGGTTGACTTCGTAGGAAGTGCGCCGCAGGCCGCGCCCGACCACCTGTTCACACAACAACTGGGACGTAAAGGCGCGCAGCCCCATGATGTGTGTGACGGTTTTGGTGTCCCAGCCTTCGGAAAGCATGCCAACCGAGATGACGTTCTGGATGTGCTCGCCCGGCTGGCCGATTTTACCGACCGTATCCACCATCTGGCGCAAAAGCTCGGCTTTTTGCGCCGTGGTTAGTGGTTTGTGGTTAGTGGCTGATGGGGCATCGGTTGCACCATCGTCCTGTTCACTGTCCACCGACCACTGTTCACTATCCACCTCCTTCGCCTCGGCCTCTGCCAGCACCTTCGAGTCAATGTGCAGGATGCGCTGCGGGTCGCACAGTTCGTCAATCTGGATGCGACGGGAGTCGAAGGCGTGTTTGACGCGCGCCGCCGTCTCGACGCGGTTGGCGACGGTGATCATCACCGGCGGTGTGGGCAAACCGGCTGCCTGCCAGGCCTTGAGCGTCTCGCGCCAGTCGTAGCCGAGCAGGTAGTAGGCGTTCAGCACCAGGTCGGGCAGGGGTTCGTGCGGTTCGGCGCGGCGGTTCAGGTCGTCTTTGACGTCCGGGTCGTTGTAGATGTGGTAAAGGCGCGAGCGGTAGGTTTTGGCGTCCGGCACGGCGTCGTCGCGGATGACGACGCGCGGGGTCTTGACCAGGCCGGATTCGATGGCGTCGTTCAGCCCAAAGTCGCTGACGATCCAGCCAAAGAGGGTCTCCTCGCCGCTCTTGCCGCCGGTGGGCGCAAAGGGGGTGGCGGAGAAATCGTAACATTTGAGCAGGCCGCGGGCGCGGTGCAGGCGGTCGAGGCCGCCGATCCAGACGGTGGCTTCTTCGGCGCTGTCCTTCAGGTCGCGCTGACGCAGGTATTTGCCGGCCGCTTCGGGGTTGACGCGCCAGGCGTGATGGGCTTCGTCGTTGATGACCAGAAGGTTGCGGGCGTTTGCCATCTCGCCCAGCACCTCGCGGGCGTAGGCTTCGTCGCTCTTGGGGCCGCGCTTATCCACGCTTTTGCGCTTTTTCAGTTGCTCTTCGCTTTCCCAGGCCAGGGCGTGCCAGTTGCGCACCAGCACGCGCCCCTGGCGCAGTTTGTCGAGCAGGGCCGAGGGAACGATGTCGAAGGCTTCGTAGTAATTGCCCTCCGCCGTGGGGTACAACACCTCCAGCCGCTTTTTGACCGTCAGCCCGGGCGCAATGACCAGGACGTTCTTGGAGAAGCGGCTGTCCTGCGGGTTGACGACTTTGTTCAGCACCTGCCAGGCGATGACCATCGCCATCACAATCGTCTTGCCGGAGCCGGTGGCCATCTTGCAGCACTGACGGATAAAGTCGCCGCCGTCGGTGGGGATTTCGATGCCGGCGCGCTCGGCCGGCGATGCCTCGGTGAGCCAGATGAGCGTTTCGACGGCTTCCAACTGGCAGAAGAAGAAGCGCCGCCGGTCGAAGTCTTCGGGGTCCTGCCAGTGTTCGAGCAAACGTTTCGTGATGCTGGTGACGCCCGGATAGCCCGCCTCGCGCCAGGCCTTCAGGCGCGGGCGGATGGCATTGACCAGCGGAATCTCGACGAACAGGCCGGGGTCGTCAAAGGCTTTGGAGCCGGGCGTGGCGACCACGTAACCGGCCGGGCGGCGGCCTTCGGCCAGGTCGAAGAGTTTGCTGGCCGGGTCGTAGCGCCAGTGGTAGCGCGGCTCTTCGTAGGGCGAGTTGATGATGAGGCGGTCTATGGTGGCGCGGGGCATCAGGCGTTTTCTCCCAGAGCGGCCTTGATAACGGCGATCAACGGCGGCAGCCCATCCTGAACTGTCTTCCAGAGGATATCCAGGTCTATGTCGAAATAGGCATGGACAAGCCGGTGCCGTATCCCCGTGATTTTCTCCCAGGGAATTTGCGGCAATTGCGCCCTGGTTTCTGCGCGGACCTGGTAGGCCGCCTCGCCGATGATCTCAATCGCTTTGACAAGCGCCCAAACCAGTTGCAGGTCATCATTGAGGTCGTCTCTGCGTTTGTTCCGGATGAATGCGCGGGCCTGCTCGGCCGCATCCAGCATGTGTTGGAGGCGGATACGGTCATCCGGCTGCATATTGCACCTCCGCCTCTTCCATCACCTGCCGGCGAAAATAACGGCTCAGGTCGCCGGGAGTGCGCAAATCCACTTTTCTGCCGTTCAGCAAGGATGAAAGTTCTTGCTCCATGCCGGCAAGATCAAAGAGTGTTGGAATGCGATCCGGCTCAAATTCGACCAGCACATCCACGTCGCTGTCGGGACGAAAATCCTCCCGCAGCGCCGATCCGAAAATCGCCAGTCGTCGAATGCCGTGTTTTCGACAAAAAGCCGCAATTTGTTCACGCGGGATAGTTAGTGCAGGATTCACGCTTCCACCTCGATCACTTTCATGCTCTCGATGCCCCGGTCATCCACGATCTTGACGGCGATGCGTTTGTATTCGCCCGGCTCGAAGGGCAGCGAGACCGTACCCCAGTAGGCGCGGATGCGCTCGGGGTCAATTTCCGCCTTCAGGTTGCGGGCCAGTTTCGCCCAGGCTTCGTCGTCGGCCGCCAGGGGGAAGAAGACCTGGCGCGGGTAGAGGCTGCGCCCGTCATAGTCGGTGTCCAGCATCCAGAGGGCGATTTTGTCCTTGCCGCCCGATTCGAGCTGGCCGGTCCTGGTGTTGTAGTAATCAAAGCCGTTTACAGTAACCTGGAAATAGTGGGTAGTGGATAGTGGGTAGTGGTCAGGGGTCAGCGCCGCAGCGATTTGATGAGCCCGCTCAGCAATTTCCCGATTTCTTCGCAATCGCTCAACAATGCTGTGACGTTCGGCTTGTCCAAAAGATTCAATGCTTCGCACAAAATCAGCAGCGTCTCCAATTCGGCCAGGGAACCCCGCGCGATGCCCAGAAACTGGAGAAACTCCCCTGTGCTCTGTCGCGCCTGCCCCTCGGCGATGTTGGCCGGAATGGACACCGCCGCGCGTCTCATCTGCGATTGCATCCCATAGGTCTCTTCTTTGGGCAATTGCGATGTAGAAAGATAAATCCGTTTGGCCAAGGCGACGGATTTCTGCCAGACTATCAACTCCCGATAACTTTGCAATGACGTCATACGGCGCCAACGTCTCCTTTCTGCTATCCACCAACCACCGTTCACTCCTTACTTCCACATCCGGCTGGCCGATGAGCCAGAAACTCTCGTTGCCGGCGCGCTTTTTCTTCAGGTCGTCGGTCAGCAGGTCGGCGTTCATCTGGACTTTGAGGAACTGCATCCCGGCCAGTTC
Organism: candidate division KSB1 bacterium; assembly: GCA_034505495.1. Lineage (NCBI taxonomy): Bacteria > Pseudomonadati > Candidatus Zhuqueibacterota bacterium. The sequence continues at coordinate 127,699 of JAPDQV010000005.1, forward strand.
TGGCTTCATTTCATCAATGTCTTTGGCCGCTTCGGGATCAAACTGGAAGGCGGCGAAAACGAGCAGTTGCGGCCTGGGGACAAGATGACGGGCTTCTTCCCAGGCGCGCTCGACCTGCCGCGATTCAAGCGGGGCGTGTTCGGGGCCGAAGGAAACGGCGACGCGCAGGGGATTGTAGGCCGGGGCGTCTTCGCGGACGGAAGCGGCGCCCTCGGCGGAGGGACGGGTTTCGCCCACGGCGTGCAGGAAGCGGCAACCGGGGAGCGGCTCCAGGCGGCTAAAACGGATGTACTGCCCGGCCTTGCCGCGGATGCCGGTTTTGAGCAGCTCATCGCGCCATTCGGCCTGGCGCAGGGTTTCGCCGCTTCTCGCCGCTGTCGCGCCAAAGTGGTCAGTGAATAGTGAATCGTAGCCGGTGTGTTCTTTTCTATCCACTATCCCCAATACACTATCCACCGACTTGACCACCGGCGCAGGTACTGCCTCAACCGTAAAGGGGCCGCTGACGCGCACCCGCTTGCGGTCCACGAGCGGCTGGTCGTAGAGCGTCTCCTGCTCGGCGTGGCGGGCGATGGCTTCGTCCATCTTTTGCTGCATGGCGCGGCGGGCGGCGTGAAAAGCAGTGAATAGGGGAAAGTGGATAGTGGATAGTTGCTTGAGCATGCTCTCTTTTTCAACTGTGGGGGCTTTGATGTGCAATTGGGCAAGAAAGTCTTCCCAAGTGTAGGGAACCTCCCATTCGAGCAGTTCATTGACTTTGACCACCTGACCGCTCGGCATGGTAAAGGTGGCGCTGTCCGGCGCGGCGAAATCCACGAATTGCCCTTCGCGCCCGCCGGTGGTGACTTGGAATTTGAGCGAGTAGGGGATAGTGGGTAGTGGAGAGTGGTTAGTGGGCAGTGAACCGTCACTATCCCCTATCCACTGTCCACTCGCCACTGTCTTCAGCGCCGCGTTGAGGTCGGCCAGCGCCTGCTCAATGGCCGGGTGCATGCGGGCATAGATGCCGTCAATTTCCGGGTTGTTGGCGATGGACTTGAGCGTGACGTGCGGCACGGTCTTGTACTTGAAGCCGCTTCCCACGCCCTCCTCCGGATGCGCCAGTTCATAGTAATCAAAGACAGCGGTCATCAGCCGCTGCCGGGCGATAGCCAGCGCCACGCGGGAGGTATCGCAGGTGATCCAGCGCCGGCCCCACTGCTCGGCTACGTAGGCCGTGGTGCCGGAGCCGCAGTTGTGCACGGCGCAGACCTCGGTCAGGAACGAGTGCACCCCTTCGACTTCCAGGTCGTAGACTTCTTCCTGGGTTTCTTCGTACAGCAGGTTGGTGATCTCAACCGGCCGCTGCTCGGGACCAAAATAGATCACGTCACCTGCTTGCAGTGAGTCGGCGCGACGCCATTGCTGGTAATGGTCTTCAGATGGCTTGACGGCCTCAATAGCCTCAGCAATTCTGCTTAACACCCCCTCTTTCTGAGAGGCGACTTGCTGGTTGGTGAATCGTAACACTGTGAGACCAAGGGATGAAAGGTAATTATCTCGTTCGCGGTCGTAGGCCTGGGCTTCGGGCGTGAAATGGCTGTTGCCGTCCACTTCGATGACCAGACCTGCTTCCCAGGAGTAAAAGTCGGCAATGTAAGGGCCAATGGGATGTTGTTTGCGGAATTTGACGCCCAGTTGTTCTCCACGCAAGGCGCTCCACAACTGCCGCTCAGCCTGGGTCATCTCTCGGCGCAACGCCCGTGCCCGGTCGAAATGACTCCTCGGTATGTGCTGCCACGTTCGCCCGGCACCGTAGGATTGGGTGCGCTTCTGGCAGAGGACGTAGTGATCGGCTGTGACCCACAGCGTTTGTGGTGATTCGCCATGCTGGATACCGACCATGGTGCCCCGATAGGGTTTGCGGATGGTGCGCAGAACCCGGTGTGGCTTCCCGTCATGCCCCAGCACGAGGTCACCTGGTTGGATGGCCTCAATGGGGAGGAGCCCCTCCCCGGCCCTCCCCGCCAGGAGTGAGAAAGTCCCCTCCCCGGCCCTCCCCTCCAGGAGTGAGAAAGTCCCCTCCCCGGCCCTCCCCGCCAGGAGTGAGAAAGTCCCCTCCCCGGCCCTCCCCGTCAACGGGGAGGGAGAAGTCCCCCCGTTGACGGGGGGATTTAGGGGGGCCCACACCCGCGTCCCCTTCCGCACACAGGTCGGGTCGAACACCAGGTCGCCCGGGTCGGTGGTCATGAGGAGGCAGCGTTCGATAACTGTGCTCGCAGTCTGAACAGCATAGACTTTGGGATCTGCTCGGCTCTGAACCCCACCCCCCACATCATCCCACATACTTGTTAGAGCTACATATCCGAAATCATTGTAATACTTCTTGAACCGAATAGTCTTTCCCGCAGGTAAGAGTCGTCGGGCAAAAATTAGATGTTTCATTCCCTCTACAGAAGTTCTCCAACCGCCAGCAGTTGGTCTAAAAAGCTCGCCTTGAAATTCGACCGCGAAAATGGTTGTGGCACTTCCAGTTCGTGAAGTAAGCCCTTGATCCGTATAGGGATTGTTAGTTAATTCAGGATCTATTCTAGTATATCGAGTCGCGCCTTCCTCGCCAACAGCCACTTGTTTGAAGAGCTGCCTATACTTGATTTTCTTTTTATCCTTGCAGTACCAAACCAAATAGTCGTGGACCTTGTCAATGAGTTCAGCCCCAAGCGCAACAGATGTTCTATACGCTACAATGCCTACAAAATTCTCCGCCCCAAACACCTCATCCAGCAAACACCGCACGCGGTGCACGTTCTCATCGG
>JAPDQV010000005.1:130503-130851 GCA_034505495.1 candidate division KSB1 bacterium
CAGGTGTCGCGGAAGGCCTTGATTTGCTCCGGCTCGGCGGTCAGGTCTTCGTCCTTGCCATCCTTCACATCGCGCCGGTTCACAAAAGGCTGGAAGTTGGAACCGTATTTGATGCCGTAGGGCGGATCCATGTAGATCATCTGCACCTTGCCGGCCAGGCCCTCTTTTTCCAGCAACGAGTTCATCACCAGCAAGCTGTCGCCGGCGATGAGGCGGTTGCTCCAGCCGTGCTTGTGCTGGTAGAACTCGATGGCCTCGCGCAGCGGCTCCGTTCGTTCCTGCTCGAACAACGGCAACTGCAACTGCATGCGCCCGCCATTCACTATCCCCTGTCCACTATTCACTTTT
>JAPDQV010000006.1:0-4277 GCA_034505495.1 candidate division KSB1 bacterium
TTCAATCCACGCGCCCGCGCGGGGCGCGACATAAGTTCTTAATTGCCGATAAATTAGAGGAAGAAGTTTCAATCCACGCGCCCGCGCGGGGCGCGACTTTATTTCCTTCTTTTTATTATCCATATCAATAAAGTTTCAATCCACGCGCCCGCGCGGGGCGCGACTGTATGCCTTTTCCCTCTTTATTTTTCCTTTACTTAAATCCGCTTTCCCGCCGATCCTCCTTTCGCTATGCAAATCGCCAGGTACTTCGAACAATTTTTCACCTTATCTTTTTGTTTTTTAAACAACGCCGACCTCCCGCACAATTCCGCGGCGCATCCGGTCGGCGCTCAGATCACCAGCGGCCCTTCCGGATCATAGGTCTTTTTGGCGCCGAAATGTTCCACCCGATGCTGCCAATTCGACCCCAAATAGTAAAACCGCAGGCTGTCGACTTCGGGTTTATACAGCCGCAACAACTGGTCTTTCAATTTTGCCCATTGGTCGGGCGCCACTTTGCACTCGAATACGCTGTTCTGCACCCGTTGCCCGTAGTTTTTGCACGCCTTGGCGATGCGGTTCAGCCGCCGCTGTCCCTCTTCCGCCGTCTCCACGTCGTAGCATACCAAAACCATCATAGCGAAAACCCTCTTTCTTTGCCGATTTTTTTATCGTCAACGCCATAAAATGGCGGGATAGTAGTCCAGATCGCCGCGGATGTGCCGCGCCAACAGCTGCGCCTGCGCATGAAACAGCACGCCGATCTCCATTCTTTCCTCCAGAAACGGATGGACAATCATCTCTTTCTTGCGGTTTTGATAGGCCGTGATCACCCGTTTGCGGCAGTCGTCCGTCATGCGCACCTCCACCCCTTCGCGACGGAAGTCTCGTGCATCCACCTGCTTTAAATTGATCAAATTCAGGACCAACCGATCGGCCAACGGCGCACGGAATTCCTCCATCAGGTCGAGCGCCAGTCCCGGACGCCCGGGCCGGTCGGCGTGCAGAAAGCCGATGAACGGATCGAGTCCCACCGTCTCCAAGGCTGACTGGATGTCGAGTGCGAGCAACGTGTAGACAAACGACAGCAGGGCGTTGACCGGATCGAGCGGCGGCCGCCGATTGCGCCCGGCAAAGATAAAGGCATCCTTCTGCTGAACAATGAGCCGGTCAAAGACGCTGAAATAGCCGTTGGCGGCCTCGCCTTCCAGGCCGCGAAGGACCTCAAGATCGCTGCAGGCGGCGACGCGCGGCAGCAGCGCCGCCAAATGATCGATCTGCTCTTGAAGAAGCGCGTCGCTTCCCCCGCCGCGCAGCCGGCGCAGCAGATTGATGCGACTGTTGTTGATCTTGGCGGCGACGATGTTGCGCGCCACGGCCAAGGCCCGTTCGGCGGAATCAGCCCAGCGATGCTGCGTGCGCCTCAGCAGAACATTGCCTTTGATGCGGCCTTCCACCCTGGCCAGAAACCGTCCGCTTTCAGTCAGCCAGGTTATTGAAACGCCGCGCTCACTGCATAAGGCCATAAGCGGCGGCGACACGTAGATGGTGATGCCGAAGCAGATGATTTGACCGAGTGTATGGATAGGCACTTGGATGAGTTTTTCTTCGCCTTTACGCACCAGTACGGTTTCGCCTTCTTTGAGCAGCAGGCTTTCCGGTTGGGTGACATAGAGCGTGTTGAGCAGAGGTTTCACGGTTCCGGCTCCAGAAGCGTAAACAAGGTTTTTTCGTAGCGGCTGCCGCCCGATAGTCGTTTCGGCAAACAGAGATCGACGAGCGAGCAGGAGCGGCAGCGTTTGGAATAGACCGGCGGCGGCGTTTTGCCGGACGAAAAGAGCCGGTGCAGCGCCGCCGCGGTCTCTTCGGTCTTGAGGCGCAGTTCTTCATCCAGCGTTACATCTTCGCGCCGACGAATGCGCCAATAAAACAGCGATGCGGATTCGATCGGTACGCCGAACATGTCCTCCAGTGCCATGGCCTGAGCGCAGAGCTGCACCCGATCGCAGTCGATCTCCTTGGGTTCTCCGTGTTTGAACTCGACAGGCGCGATCTGCCAGAGGCCGCGCAGGCCTAGGATGTCGAGATTGTCCGGCCCGCGGTCGTCGATCAGCTCCAGTTCGAGCACATCGATGACGCCCTGAAGCCGCAGCCGGTCGCAGCGCACGGCGACGGCGCCGATCTGCCGACGGCCGCGCCGCACTTCCTTGTAGCCGGCATCCACCCGTTGATGCTCCAGCCTGCCTTCCATGGTCAGCAGGTTGTCCTCCCATTGGCGTTCGATGTAGATCAGCGCCGCCTGTCGGGGACAAAAGGCAAAGTGCTGCATCGCCGATATGGGGAGGTAGTCGTCGTCAGTCATTGTAATTATTCCTACTCCTCATTTGAGACCTCGCTCTATATAATCTTTCCGTAAAACCGCCTTCTTTAAGAAACTGCTGCTCTAATGCACGTAATTGCTGATCTAAAAGGTAATTGGTTTGGTGAATAAGGCATATGACTGTATTGGCCGCAACTTCAGGAGAAGAATGCTCTAAAAAACTTTTATAGGTCATATAAGACCTATCATCTTTATAACATAACCTTCTAATCATCCGCGCTTGGGGATGATCTTTAGGCCACAAAGACAAATTGTGTTGCCTGAGATAATCCTGATAATCAACTAATAACTCTTCAAGACTAGCCCTAGCCACACCGATTAATTTTAGCTCCATTTTTTTAGAGGTTCCCGAAGCCATGCTGCCTTCGGCAATATTTTGCTTTCCGCTACGAGCAGCTTGAACCATTTGGTCATGGGTACGAGACCTTTTATCAATTAATCGATTACAGAAAACGACGGTTGCATCGTAGACAATTTCCGCCATTTGGTATGATTTTAGGTTTCTGTAACCTCCATGAGGCGTAATAGCATTTGGAGCCTTTGTTTTGCTGCTATCCGACATTTTTGTTTTCCCCCATAGCAAGCGAAAAACATCTTCAATTGGACTATGTCAAGCATAATTGCCATCAAAAGGTGGCAACCTATTATATGCCGTTAATTTCCTCGCATTTCAATCCTTCCAGCTCATCCAGTTTGATGTCGTAGTCGCTAATATCATTCGGTTCATCTATTCCGTCCTTGACCTTGACTTTCAGCGAGCAATGCACTTTAGCAGAAGAATATTTGCCATTTCGGGAATCGTGTTCCCACCAGTAGACCTTGTAAACTGTCATGCTTCCCGCTGGGCGTGCAGAGGATTCGTCATTGACGAACAGAGTTCGCAGTGCTTCCTTGATGGCTTGCGCATCTTCATCCGAAAAGCCCGTTTTGCTCGCCAGTTGCGGATTCATGCTGCCGTAAAAGACGTACACGCCGTGGTCCACGCGGTGCTTCATGCCCATGGTGTCGGAGCCGCGCTTTTCACCTGGTTCGCTGCTGACGCTTTTGGTGATTTGAATGCTTGAAGAACGGTCAAGGACTGGAGCGACTGAGAAAGCTGGATGAATTGAAACGGGACCGCGCACGGGAATGGACACACCATCGCTGTCCTCTTCGCCCTCACTCTTCTTGCCTTTCTTTGCTTTGAAAGCGAACACCTGACCAAATGCGCGCACGTCCAGCCAGCTTTTGCAGGCGGCTTCCTGAAACTTCTTTTTATCGCTCATATCCACGTCTTTGAGCGTCCCTTCCGCCCGTTCACGCAGACTTTTGTAGTCATCCACGCGGTTGTCATCGGACTGGACGAAAATCTTGTGCCCCATCTCCTGCAAACGGTTGCGAATCTTGCGCTTGATGGCGACATCCGAAATTTCGCCAAAGCCTTCATAGGTCACGCGCGGGCGGTTGCCGTTGAGGGGGTCGCCGTTGGGATTGGCGTGCTTCACGGTGAGAATGACGGCAAAATCAATTTTTTTCGATAAGGTAGTCATAGCCAAGCCTCCTTTTTGAAATGATTGGATTATTCGTTTGAGTTGGGATTGTCGTTGTCTTCGGTTACGGATTCGTCCGGCTTCTCGTGCAGTTTTTGACGCTGGCAATAGTAACCGAGCAGGTATTCCCCTGTCAGCGGTTTGTTTCCTTCAAGGGCTTCAGGATTAAGACTGATAACTTGTGCAATCAGGTTTTTATAGAAATATGCTCCGCCCAGTCGTATCATGTAGGGCGTAAGAGCTTCGTGAAGTTGTTTCCATGTCTGGTATGGGCGTTGAGAGAATTGCTGCATGTAACGCATCGCATTCGTTGCCCGTTTTTCTTTGGCTTTTTTCAGCGCTCTTTCTTCAAGAACATCTGCAATGGCGCGCAATCTCCCACACAG
>JAPDQV010000006.1:4287-7143 GCA_034505495.1 candidate division KSB1 bacterium
CCCTTGTGGTTCGAGTTTCATCGAGTGCCATTTCGTATTTCTCCTTTCTTTCTTTGTGCTTTCGGAACAATGAACAGGCAATGCTCAAAGTTTTCTCCCATTGCCAATCTTCCAGTCCAGCCCGGTTGGACGCTCGCTTGACCGCCGATTCCACCAAATCGCGCGGGATGGGCTGACCATCCACAATACAGGGCAACAGGCGCTTGATGGTGGCTTTTTTGAGTTTGTCATCCATTACAAACTTGCCATCGCGGTTGTTTGCATAAGCGGCTTCGGCAATATCGGCAGGAGCGGGCGCACCGACAAAGGGGATAGAGCGTGTTTTTTTCTTTCCATTTTCATCCCTCTCTTCGACAGTATGGTAGGTATGCCGCCAGGCACAGGTTTCATGCCAGCTCTCGATTCGCTTCAGAAACTCGGAACCTTTCAAGGCGCGGTAATAGACGATGGAGAGCCTACCTGGCGTGGCTGAGTCCACTGCCATCACGACCACATCTTCGCGCTCGCCGATTTCGGCGCGATAGCCTGCTATTTTCTTTTTCAGGCTGATGCCAACTTCCTGAGCAGTGTCGGCAAGATGGTCTCTTTCAGCAGGCAATTCGCTGTAAAGCATTTCGTAGGCATCTTGTGTGGGTTGCGGCACTTTTGCACCTGAAGTTGCCCATGCGACAACGGCCAATCCTGGCTTAGGCAGACCTTTGCCTTCCTTTTCCATTAGCACATAACCCTGGCGATTCATAAGCCATCGAAGAGCCGCATGCGCTTTTTGTGTTGTCTCAAAACCGACAGTTGCAGCCTGGTCAGGATAGGTAAATCGTCCAAGAAAGGTAAAGCCGCAACCATCATCAATTGTGATTTTACCTTTCTGGTCAACGGATTTGCCTGACGCAATAAGTTTTGCTTTATCGGCGTCATTCCTGATTTTGGCAGGGTGCTGGTCAGCCGTAAAACTTTCTTTGCCTGTCACATAGCACAAGGATTTGGTTTGCTTTTGTGATGAGTAGTAGTCAACCCAAGACTGAATTACTTCAGGGTCATTCCACACTTCTGCAATTCCGCCTTCACCCTCAACCCGCCAGCGCACAAACGCATCTGCTTGCCAACTTTCGAGTTTGCCAGTCTGCTGGTTTATTCGCCCAGGCAGCAAATCGAATATATCGGTTTCAGCATTTTTTTTCTTCTCGAAGGGGCGTTGGTTATAAAGTTTTCCTTGTTCATTTGCAAACAGAACACGGTTGGCTACCAAATCGCCGATGACATTGCCTTTTTGGACATATTCGTAAATAGCGCGGACTTTGGCAGGTGCGCCGCTTTTGACCCAATCGCACAGGAGTTCCAGATAAGACTCGAAGTAGTGGTCTTTTTCGCCCCCGTACTTTTTGTAATCTGCCGCAAGGTACTGCAACTTGTCGCATAAAGGATGTGCTGCTTCGCCGCTCGTGCGACCTGCTGATTTTTCAGTACAGGGGATGATGGTGCGCGCCCCACTTTTATCTATCACGCGGGCACGTCGGAAATTCCCATTTGCATCAAGGGTGATTTCAATCTGCGCCTTTTGCGTGGTGTGGCAGATTGGCAGAAGCGGCACTTGCTCTTTACCTTCTTCGTCTTCGACAACGCCAATCATGTTCCGGCAATTCTCATACGTCTCATACAGGCTTTGAATCCAGTTCATCTCACACCCCTCCTTCCGCGTAGCCTTCGAGCAAGCCTTCTTCCGCCAGCCCAACAGTAGCAGGCGGGTTGGCTCTCATCGGGCGCACGAACTTGCGGATGATTTCTTTGAGGTCGTCAGGCCTGGGGAACAGGATGACGCCGTCAATCATCTTTGCCCGCCAGAACCTCGCCCAGAACTCGCCGGGCTTGTTTTCGTCGGGATAATCGAAGCCGTGGAACATTAGCCCAAAAGCCATTTCGCCGTAATTGTCGTAGAAGCCCTTGCCTTCGCCAAACTCGCACGGTTCGACGTATCCCTGACACTCGCGCGTGCCGAGAAACACGTCCCGCCTGCCGCCGCGCTCAATCATCCGCCGCGCAACGTAAAAATGCTTGTTTTCATTGCGGTCATGTGCAAGGTCGGGGCGGTTCTCGTTCCACTCAAAATGCGCCTGCACCTGATACTCGACATCGGCGAGATAGGTGTAAATCGAAAGGTCGTTTCCACTTGAACTGTATTTGATGGGCTTGGCGCCGCGCGGCTGTGTGCGGATGGGCTTCATCACCCGCACTTTGTCTATGGCCCACACGATGGTCGGCTTCCAATACACCGAACTCAGGATTCCCTTCAACGCTTCGTAGGTAGGAACCGGATAAGAGTACTTTTCGCCGCCGATGCGGGTCAGCGGGTCGGTGAACAAAGCGTATCTGCCCCACACTTTGAACATTACGATGTTCCGATATTGCATCAGCACCTCCTTTAAATTGCATCGCGTGAACTTTCTTGTCTGAATTTTCTTAAAAGGATTATTTTCCTTCCCCATGCTTTCCATTATTGAAATGACGCTATACAAGAAGCATTTTCAGGTCGCTTATTCTTTCTTCGCTCCAACCGAATTCATCGCTATAATAAGAGCTTTCCAGATAGTAAATCTCTACTCCCTCCTGCACTTGATGAAGCGCTCCCTTTTTCCGCAGCTGCATGAATTGAGCTTCGAAGAGGTTCACTGAATAACGTTGCGCCTCTTTGATCAAGTTTTTTTGCAATCCAAAGTCGCGGCATAACCTTGTAATAACTTGTTCACCGGCTTTATAGGGCACGATGATTCCTCGCATGTAGGAATCGATCACATGAAATTCTTTATTAGCCGTTTGAAACGATTGCCGTAATATCAGATCCGGCGCAGCATTTTGATGAAT